>JAPUKZ010000046.1 GCA_027295405.1 Gammaproteobacteria bacterium | reverse complement strand
CCCAGCAATTACTGGATGACTCCTATGCGTTGGGGCTGAAAATCCTGGAAAGCGACTTTCTGCCCGATTACATCGTCGGCGTCTGGCGTGGCGGCGCGCCAGTGGGAATTGCCGTGCAGGAACTGCTCAGCTATTTCGGCGTGGAAACCGATCATATCGCCATCCGCACGTCACTATATACCGGCATCAAGGAGACCTCCGCAACGGTTCAGGTACACGGTCTTCACTACCTGATTGAGAACGTCAATGCCGAGGACAAGGTGCTGATTGTCGATGATGTATTTGATAGCGGGCGCAGTATCAACCAGGTCATTGTGGATCTGAAACAAAAGTGCCGGCGCAATACCCCCGAGTTTCGCATTGCCACCCCCTACTACAAACCGCGCAACAACAAGACCGATCGCATTCCAGATTACTTCCTGCACGAAACCGACGACTGGTTGGTCTTTCCCCACGAGTTGGATGGACTGACGGTGAAAGAAATCCTCGCCAACAAGCCGGGCATCGAGGCCATTCGCGACAAGCTGATGCAGAAGTGTGACTCGGACTGAGCGCCCCGCGTAACCGGACGGCTACCCGGATGGTAGGCGTTTCAAGATCCGCCGCCGGTTCTTGATACCACAGCCTCGCAGCACGATGTGGACGATGTTGTCGGCGATTGCCTGAAAGTCGCGTTCGCTGAGTTTTTTCTTGCCGAGCGCGGTTTTCACCTGGATATCAAAATCCGCATAGTGCTGTGTAGAACTCCAGATAAGGAAGATCAGGTAATACGGGTCGACCGGGTCCATCTTGCCCTGTGCAATCCAGCTTTGAATGACCCTGGTCTTTCCCCGCAACCAACTGCGATAATTTTTCTCCAGGTAGTCCTTGAGCAAAGGAGCACCGCGCAGGATCTCGCTGGCAAAGATTTTTGAGGACAGAGGATTGGTTCGCGAGAAAGCCAACTTGGCCCTGATGTAGGCCTCCAGGGTCTCCCCGGGGTCATCCTCGGCGGTAATGGTGGGAAAGGACTGGTTCCACATTTCGACGACATCGGTGAGTATTCTGGCGTAGAGTTCTTCCTTGGACTTGAAGTAGTAGTGAACATTGGTGCGCGCCACGCCGGCGCCCTCAGCGACGCGGCTGATTGAGGCACCGCTGAAGCCGTGTTCAGCAAATTCCCGTACCGCTGCGGCCAGAATCGCCGCCTCGTTGTCGATGCGAATCTGCCCAATCCTGTAACTCACTTTTCCTGTCATGCTCCCTCGCCCGCTTCTTTTTGGTCGGTCTGATCTAGTGTTGACAACGCGTCATTGCCCGGGCGCCCCCGCCGCTATCCAACTGGCTATGATCGCCCGTTCTTCGACTGTCATTTCGGTTTTGTTGAGAAATGGCATGTCATTCGAATCTATGGTTCGCGCCTTGATTCGAGGCGCCCATTGCTGAATCTCGGCAATCGAATCCAACGTGACTCCGCCGGGTGCTACCGTGAAAACCTCATCACTAGGGCTCGCAGAGTGACAACTGCTGCATCGGGTTCGCATGATCTGCTCCACGCGGGTAATCGAAACCGCACTCGTCGCCGCGTTACCGTTCAAGACCGGTGCAGGTGGAAGGATGGCGTAGGCTAGAGCCCCGGTGGCGAGCAGTGAAACGATGAGAATCGCCGGCCGGTTGATTCCGCGATGTTTCAGATTGAAATAATGACGCGAAAACGCCGTAATCGCGATAATGGCCAGCAAAACCAGCCAGTTGTGCTGGTGTGCATACGTCATGGGGTAGTGATTGCTGATCATGATGAACAGTAGTGGCAAGGTCAGGTAGTTGTTGTGTGTTGAACGCAGCTTGGCCCTTGCGCCCCAGGCCGGATCCGGCTCTGAGCCCTGCCCAATAGCGGTCACTAAAGCCTTCTGGGAGGGAATGATGACGCGAAACACGTTGCCTGCCATGATTGTGCCGATTACCGCTCCCATATGAATGAAAGCGCCGCGACCGCTGAACAGGTGGGTCAGGGCGTAGGAAAAGCCCACCGCCAGGCCGATCAGGGCCAGTCCGAGGAGATAGCCGTTGTTGGCCAGCGCTGTCGCGCACAGGGCTTCATAGAGTATCCAGCCCGCCACCAGGAATCCTATCCCGAGGGCGATGGCCTCGAACCGTCCCAGGTCGGCCACGCGTTTGTCGATCAGGTAGACATCCGCACCTATATAGAAGACCAATACGAGCAATACCATACCAGTGAGCCAGGTGGTATAGGCCTCCCATTTGAACCAGTGCAGGGTCTCAGGCATTTTCTCAGGCGCCAACTGGTATTTGGCCACCTCGTAGATGCCACCGCCATGTATTGCCCACAAATCACCCTTGATGCCCTTGTCTGATTTCCACCGGGGGGGGGCCTCAAGATTGTTGTCCAACCACACAAAGTAGAATGATGCGCCGATCCAGGCGATCCCAGTGATCACGTGTAACCAGCGAAAGATGAGCTGTAACCAGTCCAGTATGTAGCTCTCCATAAAGCAGGGCTCGTCAGGTCTTCGGATTGGGTGCAGGTACGCCCGCCGCAGGGATGCCCGCCCCAGGGATGCCTGCCACGGGAACGCCCGCCACATAACTTGCGGACAGGGTTCGGTCATCACCCAGCATTGCCAAGACAAACAGCTCTTCCACAAGGCTTTTGCACTGGGCCAGGCGAAATTCCATCATCGGGGTGGCGCATCTGTTCAGCACGATAAAATCCGCTTCTTTTCCGACAGAAAAATTGCCGATCAGGTCATGCAGGTCGAGGCAGCGCGCCCCGCCCAGGGTTGCAAGGTAAAAAGCCTTCAAGGGCGTCAGGGCGTAATCCCTGAGCTGTTGCGTTTTGTAGGCATCCGCAAGACTTTGCAAAATTGAGAAGGTATTGCCCGCTCCCACATCCGTGCCTATGCCCACAGTGATATTTTTTCCACCGCGCGGCGTAAATTGAACAATCCACTGCCCAGGAAAAGATTTGAGGCGGGGCAAAAGGCGATATTGGAATGTGTCTCTGCCAGTCGATCCCACTCCGGCTCTGATAGGTGTAAGCAGTGTGCGAATACGCTGCGCCGGCCCAGCAGCCCCGCACCATCGTAGGTGTCCAGATAGTTGTCACTGTCTGGAAACAACTGCCTGACCCACTCGACCTCGTCGCAATTTTCCGACAAATGCGTTTGCAGGTAGACATCCGGGTACTCCTTCAGCAACTGGCCTGCGCTGCACAGTTGCTCCGCTGTCGACGTCGCCGCGAAGCGGGGCGTCACCGCGTAGCGCAAGCGGCCCCGGTTGTGCCATTTCTCTATCAGGGCCTTGCTGTCGCGATAGCCAGATTCCGGGGTATCGGTAAGATCGTCCGGCGCGTTGCGGTCCATCAGGACTTTCCCCGCAATCATGCGCAGGTTCCTGGCCTCGCACGCTTCAAAAAACGCTTCCACAGATTGAGGATGCGAGGTGCCGAATACCATTGCCGTGGTCGTACCGCAGCGCAGCAGTTCATCCAGGAAAAGCTCGGCGATCGCGCGGGCGTGGTCAACATCCGAGAAGCGGGATTCGATTGGAAAGGTGTAGGTTTCCAGCCATTCGAGTAACTGCTCACCGTAGGCCGCGACCATCTCCGTTTGTGGGTAGTGCACGTGGGTGTCAACCATCCCGGGCATGATCAGCGCGTCGGGATGTTCAACCAGGTCGCAGTGGGATGGAAGGTCTGGCAGTAGCTGCTCGCTGGTGCCAATCTCCACGACCCGCCCCTCATCCACCAGCAGCAAGCCGTCTTCGAAGTACTCGTAGCTGTCCTCTTCTGCAACCCGGTCAGGGTCCTCAAGAAAATGCAGTAGGCTGGCGCGGTGTGCCTGCATCCTGGCTTACTCCGGCGCGATGACCACGGGTGGGTCATCAGCTATAGGGAATTCGTCGCAGTTGCTGCCCTGACCGCCCCGGTCAACCACGAGGAAGTCGCTGCACCCATGCAAGGCCATGCAGTAGTGGTGCCAGGTTCCGCGGTGGTAGTTTACGCCCTGGCCGGATTGGGCGATGAATGACCTGAGTTCTGTGAGTCGAAAGTCACCGGCGGGTGCGACTACCACGAGATAGGGATTGCCCGACAGCGGCATGAACGCCTGGCTGCCCAGGGGATGCCGCTCCATCACCTTGATGGGGAAGGGGAAGTCGACAGCTTGGCTGCGAAAAATGCTGATCATCGGCCAGCCGCCCTCAGCATTCACATCAGGTGTTGCAAGATTGTGGTGGCACTCGGTCAGACCATGGTTGATGGAGAACTTCTGATTCTCCTCGCTGACCTGGATGACATCCCCAAACTGCGCAAACGCCGCGCGCGTGAGGGGTTCCGGTCGCAGTTCCATCCTCGTCACCTAACTCCCCCGGTAGGTTGAGTAAGCGTAGGCCGCGAGCAGCAGCGGGATATGGTAGTGCTGGCCGTCGCCCTCAATACAGAACACCACCTCCGCCCAAGGATAGAATACCGGCGCATTCAGGGCGCTGAAGTAGTCACCGGTGGCGAAGTGTATGCGGTAGGTGCCTGCCTCCAGTGCCGCATCCGGCGGGCATAGGTCGGCGATGCGCCCGTCGGCATCCGTGAGGCCCGCGCCGATCCGGTCCCAGCCCTCCCCGGATTGACGATCCAGTGTAATCGCCACTCCCGCAGCCGGACAGCCACGGGCCGTGTCCAGTATGTGGGTCGTGATCTGGCTCATAGCAGCTTCTCCAGGCGCAGTTGGAAGATCTTGCGTTGTTCTTCCGCGGCGGTGACCAGTTCCTCGTCGCGGCGGTTCGGGAGCCGGGCCAGCAGAAGGTCCAGCATCTGCTGGGCGCTCTTGCCGGTCGCGCAGACAATGAAAATGAAGCCGAACCTGTCCTCGTAGCGCGTGTTGGCTTGCGCCAGCGCGGCGATGACGGCATCGCTGGCATGGGCAACCGACAATTGTTCCCCCGCTGCAAGCCGTTTGCTGTGGGAATACCTCGCATTCAGGGAATTCACATCGCCAATTTTTGGATGACCTGCAAAGGCCTGCAAGTAGTCGGGCGCCGCCAGGTCCTGCCAGGCGCTGTCAGCCGCAGCACCCAGTTCCTCTGGTGAATTGAACGGGCGCGCCGCGAGCAGCCGCTCTACCCAGGCATCGCTGCTACAACACTGCTGTAGCAGCGCTCGTGCTGTGTCCTGGTTCGCTGCATTGAGCTGCTCAAGACTCATGCTGCGGTATCCCGGTCGGGAAAACCGAAGACGCGCAGTCGGCTGATACCACCGTCCGGAAATATGCTCAGCCGCACGTGGGTAAATTTCTGTTCGGGCGCTACCTGTATCTCTTGCATATACAAATGGGCGTGATCCGCCTGCAGCTGGGTTTGCGCGATCACGGTCTCCCACGGTATGTCCTCGGCATCCATGTCCTCGCGCTGACTGTGTACCGCCTCGAGACTGAAGCTGTCCGGAAAATTGCCCTTGAAGTGAGCCGTATCAACCAGCACCTTGCGGATGGTGCCGGTTAAGCCCAACTTGACGATGCACCAGTCATTGCCGTCGTCGCGGCGGCGCCGGGTTTCCCAGCCATCACCCATGTTGATGCCGGAATAGGGCATCAACAGGTTGCTCGGAGAACTGTAGAACATATCGCTGCACTGCATGCCACGTCCACCGACCATGACGCTGGCCAGGTCCACAAGCTCACCCGGTAAGGTTTTTTCAGGCAAGTGTGCGACGCTGCCCCAGGCCCTGAGGCGAGCGACGCCGCCATCGGGAAAAATCTTCAGGCGCAAGTGCGTGCAGGGCTGGTCTACCTCTACCGCAAAGACATTGTGATCATGGGCCCGGGTTGCCCGCTTTGGGAGCAGCGTGATCCACTGTGTTTCCCCGTTAACCTCCCCCTGCACCCAGGCGCCTTCCAGGCTGGCGTACTCGGGCGCGTTGCCACGGAAATGGGTGGTTTCGATATCGACCCCGTGCAGGGTGCCCGGTATGCCCAGGCGCAAGAGGCACCAGTCGTGGTCCAGGCCGCTCTCGATACGCGCTGACCGGCCGAAACTACGGCGCGATTCCCAGCCATCCATCCACTGACCCGTGGCCACGAAATGGCCTTCCTTGAACACCGGGTCGTCGTGCTTGACCAGGTTGGCACACTCCGCAAACCACTCATCGGAACACCCCAGTGCCTTGCCGCCAACCCGTTCGCTGAGCAGGTCCGGGTACTGGCGTTGATAAGTATTTTCTGTGGATTCGCTCATAACATGTGTCTCAACAGAGGCCGACCCGTGGGCGCACCGAGCATTTCTCCGGCATTGAAAACCGGTACGCCGCGGAGCAGGGTCTTCTCCACCGTGCCTCTTACGTGGTGCCCCTCATAGGGTGTGATTTTGTGGCGGTACTTGATGATGTCGGGGGTGATCTCGTACTCGGCGGAATCGTTAAATACTACAAGGTCGGCGTCACAACCCACTTCAATCCGGCCCTTGCGTGAGCCAAGGCCTGCAAATTCAGCCGGCCGCGAGGCCATCCAGTCCACCACCCGGGTCAGTGGTATGCCCCGCTTGCTGGCTTCTGTCCATATCAGTGACAAACCGAACTGCAGGGAGGAGATGCCGCCCCAGGCCTTGTCCAGGTCGCCACTGTCCAGGTGCTTTAACCGGGGTGTACAGGGCGAGTGATCGGATACCACGAAATCAATGGCTCCCTCGGTCAGTCCCCGCCACAAGGCGGCGCGGTTTTCGTCTTCCCGGATCGGGGGGCAGCACTTGAACAGGGTCTTGCCGTCCGGACAGGCCTCCGCGAACAATGTCAGGTAGTGGGGGCAGGTTTCAGCGGAAATCGCCAGGCCATTCGCGCGCGCTTGTACGATGGACGCTATCGCATCCGCCGAAGACAGGTGGACAATGTGTATGCGACAGTTGGAACCCGCCTGCCTGGCTTCTGCGGCCAGGCTGATCATCAAATCGATGGCCTCGTTTTCCCAGCGCCGGGGTCTGGATTCCAGAAAACTCTGGTAGCGCGTGCCGATTTCGGCAGGCTCCGTACCTTGCCGGTCAAGTTCCGCGTGGATCAGGTAAGGCAGCCGGTGCCTTGCCAGGATGGGTATCGCCCTGCGCATGTGGGACTCATCCACCTGCGGAAAATCGGCGATGCCCGAATGAATCGTAAAAGATTTTACACCCAGCACACCCGCGTCGATCAAAGCCTCCAGGTCGTCCAGGTTATCGGGAACAACGCCGCCCCAGAATCCACAATCCACCCATAACTGCCCACCGAGTGCCTCGAGCTTCTGCTGCAAGGCCGCCGCGGTGGTGGTGACGGGTGTGCAGTTCAGGGGCATGTCTACCACGGTTGTAATCCCGCCGGCAGCCGCCGCCTGGGTGGCGGTGTTGAAGCCCTCCCACTCGGTGCGGCCCGGTTCGTTGATGTGGACATGCGTATCCACCAGCCCCGGCATCAACACCTTGTCGCCGAGGTCCTCAACCGGGATGTCCATTTCTGCCCCGTAGTCCAGCAGCTGCAGAATCCTGCCCTCGTTGACAACCAGCGTCAGTGCGCACTCGGTACCGGAGACAATGGTGCGCCGGCTGCGCAGGGCATATGGCTGCCGGGTGTTCACGGGCCGGTTTCCCCGGTCTGGAGTTCACGGATCGCCGGCTTCAGTTCAGCCAGGCTGACACCCCGTTGCGTGCCCCTGGGAGGCCGGTCCCGGTGCTGCAGCGCAACTACTTCGGCCGCTATTGAAATCGCCACCTCAATCGGCCGTTTCCCGGGAACCTCTTCGAGCCCAATAGGGCATCGCACATGCTGGTAGTAGTCGGGCTCCAAACCCCGGTGTTGCATACGCATTTGAAACCGCCGCCATTTGGTGGCTGAACCAATCAGGCCTACGTAGCGGGCATCGCCGCGCCGCAGCACCGCTTGCAGGATATCGAAGTCCTGCTGGTGGTTGTGGGTCATGATGATATAGACACAGTTTGCAGGCGAGTGCTCGACTTCAGCGGCCGGGTCATCGCTAAAGACCGTGATGACATTGCTGTCGCTGGCGCTCGACAGAAATTTCTCGCGACTGTCGACCCACCGAATCTGGCAGGGCAACTGTTGCAAGATGGGGACCAGGGTCGAGCCCACGTGTCCCGCACCGAACACGGCGATATCGAGCCGGTTGCCCTTGAAACTTTCGAACAGCACGGACGCGCTGCCACCACAACACTGGCCGAGCGCGGGACCGAGCGGGAAATATTCGATGTGCTGTCGGGGCTCATCCTGCCTGAGCATGTCCGCCGCGATTTGCATGGCCCTCAACTCCAGATGCCCGCCGCCAATAGTGCCATAACTCGCATCCGCAGCCACAACCATCTTGGTACCATCGTCCCTCGGTGTTGACCCCCTCGCCCCCAGCACGGTGATGAGCACGTGGTCGCTACCCCGTTTTCGCAGCTGTGCAATGGCATCAATCCAGTCCGTATGGGTACCCATATGCTTCATGAACAGTCCCTCCGGCGCAAGTCTGTGCAGGCGTTGAGCACCCGCTCGGGTGTCGCAGGCGCGTCCAGCACCGGGCTCAGCCGATGGCTCGCCACGCTGGCTATGGCGTTCCGCAGCGCACACCAGACTGAGATTCCCAGCATCAGTGGTGGCTCGCCCACAGCCTTGGAATGGAAGACAGTGGCCTCGACATTGGGGCTATCGGGAAGCAGCTCAACACGAAAGTCCGCGGGCGTATCGCCCACCGCAGGAATCTTGTAGCTGGCCGCGTTTGTGGTCTCCAGCCTCCCGTCCTTACCCCATACCAACTCCTCGGTCGTCAGCCAGCCCATGCCCTGCACGAACCCGCCCTCCACCTGGCCGATATCGACAGCGGGATTCAACGACCGGCCCACATCGTGACAGATATCGACCCGTAGTACCTTGTATTCACCAGTCAGTGTATCGATCACGACCTCGGATACCGCCGCGCCGTAGGCGAAGTAATAGAACGGGCGTCCGCTGGCTTTGTCCCGGTCATAGTAGATCTTCGGTGTGCTGTAGTAGCCGGTGGCCGACAGTGGTATGCGCTGCACATAGGCCATCTGGACTAACTCCGCGAAAGAGAACTCCCGCTCCCCGACGCTGACGCGATTACTGTGAAAACGCACCCGTCCGGCTGCCACGCCGAAATGCCCGGCGGCAAATTCGATCAGGCGGGTTTTGATCTTGTTAGCCGCATCGCGCGCGGCCATGCCGTTGAGGTCGCTACCGGCGGATGCAGCCGTGGGAGAGGTGTTGGGCACCTTGTCGGTGCGGGTGGCGGTGCAGGTAATGCTCTCCAGGTCAACCTGGAGTTCCTGGGCGACAACCTGTGCCACCTTGGTGTAGAGCCCCTGTCCCATTTCAGTCCCGCCGTGGTTCAGCTGGATGCTGCCATCGGTATAGACGTGAATAAGCGCGCCGGCCTGATTGAGGTGTTGCACGGTAAAGGAGATGCCGAACTTCACAGGCGTCAGGGACAGACCGCGCTTCAGTACCGGGCTGCCGACGTTAAACTCCTGTATGCTCTGGCGGCGCTGCTGATACCCGGAGCTGCGCTCCAGCCGCTCGACCAGCGGGGCAATGAGATGTTGCTCGATCTTCTGGCCGTAGTGGGTGATATCGCGTCCGTCCTCAGCCCGGTAGAAATTGCGTTTGCGCACTTCCAGCGCGTCCAGCCCGGTGGTCGTGGCGATGTGTTCAATAATGTTCTCGATTGCCAGCATGCCCTGCGGCCCGCCGAAGCCGCGAAATGCCGTATTGGAAACAGTGTGGGTTTTCACCCGGTGTCCCTCGATGTGGGCGGCGGGCAGGAAATAGGCGTTGTCGGCATGGAACATCGCCCGGTCCACAATGGCATCGGAGAGGTCAGGCGACATGCCACAGCCGCCGGAGAGTGACAGGTCCAGGCCGTGGATCTGGCCGTTGCGGTCAAAGCCGACCCGATACTTGCTCATAAAGTGATGGCGCTTGCCGGTGGCAGTCATATCGTCGGCGCGCGCCAGGCGCAGTTTCACTGCTCGGCCGGTTTTGCGCGCCAACAGGGCGGCCAGGCAGGCCCACTGATTGGCATGGGTCTCCTTGCCCCCAAATGCGCCGCCCATCCGGCGAACCTCAACGGTGACCAGACCCATGGCAATCCCGAGAACCTGCGCGACCAGCTTCTGGCCCTCCGTGGGGTGCTGGGAGGAGGTATAGACGTACATGCCGCCGTCTTCCTGGGGGATGCACAAGGACGCCTGACCTTCCAGGTACATATGTTCCTGACCGCCGCTTCGAATCTCACCCTCCAGAGTCAGCGGGGCTTCCCTTATGGCGCATTCGGCGTCGCCCCGCCGTTGTATATGGCTGGGGCGAACCAAGCTCTGCTTCGCCAGACCCTGTTCGATAGTGAGATCCGCCGGCAGGGTGTCATATTCCACAACTGCCAGTCGCGCTGCCCTGCGGGCGGAGTCATAGCTGGTAGCCGCCACGACGAACAGTACCTGCCCCCAGAATTCAACCCGTTCGTTCACCATGATGGGGTCGCCGGGATAGACCGGCCCGATATCTGTCTGCCCCGGCACATCCGCCAGTGTGAGTATGTCGATCACACCCGGTGCGCGACGCACTGATTCGAGGTCCAGTTTGACAAGCTTGCCATGGGCTACGCTGCTCAGTCCCGGGTAGGCATGGAGAACATCCGGTGGTGCGACATGGTCATCCGTGTAGATGGCCTCGCCGCTGACATGCTTGTGCGCACTTTCATGTTTGAGCGGCTGCCCGGGACTGCCCGTGGGCCCGGTAGCCTCGCGTACGCTGACCGAAGGCAGGCTACGCATAGAGACGAACCCGCACCGTTGCGGCGCCCGGCTGGGTTTCCAGAAACAGTCTCTGCAGCAGGTTGCCCGCAACCTGCATGCGGTAGTCAGCGCTCGCGCGAAAATCCGAGATGGGTGTGAAGTCCTGCGCGAGTGCGGCCATGGCGGGAGTAATGCTTGATTCCGCCCAGGCCTGGCCGAGCATGGCCTGCTCGCAGTGGTGAGCGCGTTTGGGTATTTCCGCCATACCACCGAAAGCAATCGCCACCCCGGCAACCTTTCCATCCACAACACGCAGTCGAAACGCACCGCAGACCGCCGAAATATCGTCTTCCCAGCGCTTGCTGACCTTGTACACCTTGAATATCTCGCCCGCCCTTGCCTTGGGTACAATGATGCGCTCGATGAATTCACCGACTTGAAGGACGGTGACGAGGTAACTCACGAAATAGTCCTCCACCGCCACCACCCGCACCGCATCACCCCGTCTGAGCACCAGGTCGGCGCCAATGGCTATGAGGGCCGGGGCCATGTCGCCGATCGGCGATGCGTTGCCGATGTTACCCCCCAATGTGCCCTGGTTGCGGATCTGCAGTGAACCCAGCCGTTCGATCAATTCCGCCATCTCGGGGTATTCGGCGCACAGTTGGGAGCTGAATTGCGAGTAGGTGACGGCAGCGCCAATTTCCAGTGCCGTACCCGTGTCCCTGACCGTCTGCAATTCGGGCACCAGGCCCGGGTAAAGCAGCGTATCGATTTCTTCAAGACCCTGGGTCATTTCCAGGGCCAGGTCCGTGGCCCCCGCCACCAGCCGGGCCTCCGGATTCTCGAGTAATGCCGAAGCCAGATGCGCCAGTGAGCGGGGAGCGAAGTAGGATTTGTGGTTGCCGGAAAGGAAAACCTCATCAGTGTTGCTGTCGATAGACTTGAGCGTGTTGAGAACTGCATCGGCACTTGCATCAAAGCTGTCGCCCGTGTCCGCTTCATACATCTGCATCCCCGCATCCACGATAGGGCGATAACCGGTACAGCGGCAGAGGTTTCCACCCAGGGCTTCCAGTAGCGACTCTCTGTCCGGTGCGGCGTGGGTCTTGCGATAGGCAAACATGGACATGACGAATCCGGGGGTGCAAAAACCGCACTGGGAGCCGTGGCAGTCGACCATTGCCTGCTGCACCGGGTGCAGGACCGCGCCTTGCTTAAGGTCCTCCACGGTAATGAGTTGCTTGCCGTGCAGGTTTCCGATCGGGGTTATGCAGGCGTTGATAGCCGAATACCGGAGTTGATCTTCGCGCGCTTCGGCCAGTACCACGGTACAGGCGCCGCAATCCCCGGACGCGCAACCCTCTTTGGTACCGGTGCGGCGCAAATGCAGGCGCAGGTAATCCAGTACCGTGGTGTTGGGATCGAGGTCTTCTATCAGCTGTTCTACGGAATTCAGCAAAAATCGTATCAATGCCGTGCTCCCACTGGCGCCTGTCTCTCAAATATCTGACACCAGTGACAATAAACTAGGGGAAAAGTCGTTTGCAGTCAACCGGAGTCGTTGTCAATGATGGCCCCTGGCTGTTACAAAAAACTGAATTTGGCAAGGAAGATGGCGGCCAGAAACCACGCGCCAGCGGATACTTCTTTGTACCTGCCTACCAGCGACTTTATCCCCACATAGCTGATAAACCCCAGGGCGATGCCGTTGGCGATCGAAAAAGACAGGGGAATCATGACGATTGTGATCAGTGCCGGAATCAATTCGGTGGCGTCATCCCAGTCCAGGTCCCGCATACCCGCCAGCATCAACAGGGCGACATAGACCAGGGCGCCGGCGGTGGCGAATGCTGGCACCATTCCCGCCAGTGGGGCGAAGAAAACCGCCAGTAGAAACAGAATCCCCACCGTTACCGCCGTCAGTCCGGTACGTCCACCGGCGGCCACCCCGGCGGCGCTCTCAACATAACTGGTAACTGGAGCGCAACCGAGAAAGGCGCCGGCCACGCTGGAGGAACTGTCGGCTTTCAGGGCGCGATCGATATTCTGGATATTCCCCTCGTCGTCGATGAGGTTGGCGCGACTGGCCACGCCGAGCAAAGTACCAGCAGTGTCGAAGAGATTGACGAAGAGAATGGCGATGATGATGCTGACCATAGCGACATCCAGCGCACCCGCGATATCCAGCTGCATGAATATCGGCGCGAGGCTGGGTGGTGCTGAAACCAGGCCCTGGTACTCCACCAGTCCGGTGAACAGCCCGATCCCGGTGATGACCATGACTCCAAGCATGATCGCGCCCGGTATCTGCCGTACCGAGAGCGCGGAAATCAGTACGAAACCCATGGCCGCGAGCATCGGCTTAGGCTGGCTTAGATCGCCGAGGCTGAGGATGGTGGCCGGATTGGCAACAATGATGCCGCTCGTCTTCAGGCCGATGAAGCCGATGAACAGGCCCACCCCGCAGCCCATTGCAATGCGCATGTCCGTGGGAATACTTTCCAGCATCCAGGCCCGGAGGCGAGTAACGCTCATGATCACGAACAGCACGCCCGCCAGGAAAACCGCACCGAGAGCGACTTGCCAGCTGTACCCCATGTCCCCAACCACGGTATAGGTGAAAAACGCATTCAAACCCATGCCCGGGGCCAGTCCGACTGGCCAGTTGGCATAAAAGCCCATAATAAAGCAGGCCAGGGCGGCGGCGAGGCAGGTTGCGACGAAGCTGGCACCGGGGTCCATACCCGTCGAGGCCATCATCTGTGGATTAACAAAGATGATGTAAGCCATGGTCACGAAGGTGGTTGTGCCGGCGAGTAATTCGGTGGCTGTAGTGGTGCCGTGTACTGAAAGTTTGAAAATGCGCTCCAGCAGCGAAGAAGCTCTATCAGTATTGCCTTGCGTCCTGTCCAAATCCTCTACCCTTTTCTTCCGTGCGCAGCGACCAATACAAAGGGCTGGGCAGCTATTCGCCGTAGGGCGCCCAGGTCTCTGGCCCCTTGATTTGCAGCGTCAAACTAAATCAACGCAGCAAATTCCTCACTGCTGGCATACGATGCCTGGGTTCCCTTTCCGGTGACACTGTGGGAGGCATAGATCACCGCCCGCTCAAGGGCCTGGTGAACGTCGCCGTCGTTGGCGTAACTGTGGGCAAAGCAGCCTATGAAGGCATCGCCGGCCCCGGTGGTATCAACGGCACTAACCACGGGCGCATCAACCTGGGTTTCCTCGTCACCGCGCAGCCAGAGGGCGCCCTTGTCCCCCAATGTGACAATCAGGTTCTTCAGCCCTTTTGCCAACAGGGTCTGTGACGCGGCCCGTATGTCGTCCAGGCCGGACACGGGCATGCTGGTCAGTATTTCAAGCTCGGTTTCGTTGGGTACAAAAAAATCACTCCTGCAGGCGTAATCCAGGTCCAGCTCAATCGTCGCCGGAGCCGGGTTGAGGATTACCGGAATGCCGTTGGCATTGCCAAAGTCGATGGCGTGATAAACAGTCTCCAGCGGTATCTCCAACTGCAATACCAGCAGGGCGCAGCCCTTGAGCCGCTCGCTGGCCTGGTCAATATCGGCCGGGAACAGGTGCTTGTTGGCGCCGGGGATGATGAGGATGCGGTTCTGCGAATCCTTGTCCACCCAGATCGGCGCCACACCGCTGGAGACGCCGGCCACTTTTTCCACCAGGTCTGTGTTGACGCCATACGACTGAAAATTGGAGATGGTATTGTCGGCGAACGCGTCGTCACCCACGCGGGCCATCATAATGACCTCGGCGCCGAGTTTAGCAGCTGCAACCGCCTGGTTGGCGCCCTTACCGCCACAACCCATCTGGAATTCCTTTGCTTCCAGCGTTTCACCCGCCTTGGGTACTTCATCAGTGTAGGCGATAAGGTCGACCATGCTTGATCCGATAACCGCAATTTCCATAGTAAAGACTCGCTGTTAATCCCTGTTTCAGTGTAGCTCAATAAGCGCAGGCCTCAGGCGCCGGGCACCTCGTCCCGGTACTTCGTCCAGTTCGCCAACAACTCGTCAACTACCGCACTGCCAACAAGATAGGCGTTCTCCAACGCCGCATCCAGGCCGGCGTAGCTGTCGTGCTGTTCCTCAAGCAGATTGGCAACCGCCGTTTTCCCTGGCGGCGGCAGGGTATAGTTGCTGGCGGTGCGCAGCACCATCACCCGGTTTTTATCGACTTTACCGGCGTTGTGCAGGTAGGTCAGTGACTGATAGGTCCCCGTATCTTCCATCGCGGAGCTGACAAACTCTCCCTTGCCGTCCGTCCAGTAATCGGTCCACCGGTTGGCCCAGGCGTTCATCATTTCACCGTGCCAAAACGTCATGGACGCCATCTGGTCGCCGCGCAGCACAAACGGCGCGCGTTGCGCCACCTCATGTTCCGTGTACAACTCGCGGGTCGCGGCCAGGGCAGGGTGATCGGGTAGTTGCATATCCCTGGTGAGTGCAAAGGCCCAGTTCACCAGGGCGGGATTCAGCCGGAATACCTCGCCCAGGCTGTAGCTCTTTCGCTCCGGGTCATCCGGGCCCTGGCTGAACAGGGGGAAATAGCCATCGGACCAGTCTGCGGGAATTTCCCGGGCGTCTATCTCATGGGACAGGTCACCGTCCACCAGGTACTCGGCCCAGGCGACCGAACCCAGAGACGCATCCTCAGGATCGAAGCCGGAGATGCCGGCCACCAACCAGTAGGCTTTGCTCAGGTCAAAACGCGGATCAAGTCCCAGTGCCATGATCGATGCGGCTGAATTTGCCGTCCCCATTCCGGTTACGATTCCCATCACCCCGGTGTCCAGGTTGACGTGAATATTGTGGTACATATGCGGCGCCTCAAACACGGTATTCAGCTCGCGCCGTACGTTCCAACGCTGGAACTCACCGGCATCATCACCGCTGTCTGCGCCGGATTCGAACATCGTCACTATTACAACCTTGATGGGGATAGCTTGTGCTGCAGTCCTGGGGGGGACAGCTTGTGGTCCGGTTTGTACTTCCTGCGAATTGTCACAGGCGCTCAGCGCCAGCCCCAACCCTAACACTAAAACCCAGGCCGAAAATCGTGTCATGACTGGCACCTCTATCGCGAGTAAATAATAAACCCCAGCCCGACGAAGAACAGGATAAACATCAGGTTGATAAGCACGTTGGTGCCCTCGGGAGCATCCTTGAATTCTTTCCAGATAAAGACACCCCAGAAGGCGGCGACCATGGTTGCACCCTGGCCGAGTCCATAGGAAATGGCGTAGCCAGCGACACCGGCGGCAATGATGTTGAGACTGAAACCCAGCGCCCAGATGACCCCGCCCAGCACACCCACCAGGTGCAGCTTTGGCGTACCTTTGCTGAAGTACTCACCCATGGGGGCAACTTCGCCGCTCAGGGGCTTGTACATCAAGGGCACCATAAACAGCAGGTTGGAGACCAGCAATCCCACCGAGAAAACAACCCCGGCGCTGTAAGGCGTCATCAGCCCGGCCTCGGGGTTGGCAAAATCCATCGACATGGATGCGGCCACGAAGCGGTAGAAAAAGCCCATGGCAATCCCCGCAATGATGGAGATGGCCAGGCCCTTGCCGACCGACTGACTGCCATCGGCGGGCAGGCGGCGATAGATAATCGCATCAACCACGATGGCGACCACCACGAGGGCCACGCCCAGGAACAGGTAAAATGGGTCTCCCACCGGCGTCGCCAGGTAGTTCGTAATCACCCCGATCACCAGCGCCAGGCCGATCCCCACCGGAAAAGCCACGGCCAGGCCAGCGATATCGATCGCGACCACCAGCAGAATATTGGCCAGGTTGAAGACTACGCCGCCCAGGAACGCCGACAACAGGGCGTCGTTGCCGGCCTGGCTGATATCCGGGATAAAACTGCGCCCCTGCTCACCCATACTACCGATTGTGAATGCCAGCAGCAGCGTCA
>JAPUKZ010000459.1 GCA_027295405.1 Gammaproteobacteria bacterium | reverse complement strand
TGGTTGGCTAACACCCTCGGTGAATTTGGCATTTCTCTAAAGGCGGGAGAAGTCATTCTATCCGGCTCTCTGGTGCCGCTGGAGGCGGTCCAGGCTGGTGACTACATGCGGGTTGATATCGGCGGAATTGGATCAGCCAGTGTCCGCTTTACTTGAGTAGATGATTGGAAGAATGTTGTGAGCCGAGCCAGTGAACAAATAGATGAAAAGTACCGACAGCAGAACGGGCGCGCGTTTCTCTCCGGCAATCAGGCGCTGGTTCGCCTGGTGCTGGAGCAATCGCGTCGAGACGAAGCTGCCGGGCTGAATACGGGTGGTTTTATCTCCGGTTATCGGGGATCACCCCTGGGCAATCTCGACAAAGATTTGTGGGGTGTTCAAGCCGCCCTGGAAGATCGTGGCATCGTTTTCCAGCCCGGCGTCAATGAGGATCTGGCGGCAACCGCCCTACTGGGCTCGCAACAGCTGGATTTCTTTGAGGGTGCTGCCCCCGGAGGCGCTACTGTCGATGGTGTCTTTGGCCTCTGGTATGGCAAAGGCCCCGGCGTTGACCGCAGTGGTGATGCATTGCGGCATGCCAATTTGTGGGGTACGGCGACGAAAGGCGGCGTGCTGATGGCGGTGGGCGATGATCCCATGGCACGCTCATCAACGATTCAGCAGCAAAGCGAGCAGATGCTTGCAGGACTGTGTATACCGGTTTTCAGCGCCTCCAGTGTGCAGGACATCTACGATTACGGTCTGTTTGGATGGCAGCTATCCCGCAGTGCGGGTCTGTGGGTTGCTGTGAAAATGGTTTCTGACATTGCCGAATCCTGGTACCCCGTGGACGTCGATCCCGCGCGCACGAAGGTGGTACTGCCGGACACTTCCAGCGGTGGTGAGTTCGATACCAATATCCGCTGGCCGGATAGCTCGGTTGACCAGGATGAACGGGTACTTGAGCAGAGGCTGCCAGCGGTATTGGCCTTTGCCCGTGCGAACCGGCTGAACCACACGGTAATCGATGGCCGCAACCGTCGTCTGGGCATCATCACTGCGGGCAAGAGTTATGTCGATACCATTGAAGCGCTGCACGACCTGGGTATTGATCAACAGCAGGCTGATGAGCTTGGACTCAGTGTCTACAAGGTGGGCCTGATCTGGCCTTTGGAGCCCGAGGGTATCCGTGAGTTTGCCCGCGGGCTTGAGGAAATTCTGATCATTGAGGAGAGCCGGCCATTTCTTGAGCCGCAAGTGAAGGAGGCACTGTTCAATTTATCCGAGCAGGAACGGCCTTCGGTTATCGGCAAATATAACCGCGATGAGCGCCGACTCTTTCCCTCTCATGGCGAGCTGACTCCCGCCTTGATCGCCGAGGTGATTGCCCCCTGGCTTGCCCCGGGCGATCAGAGTAAGGCAATGTCGGAATGGGTGTCATTCCTGCAGCGAACCAGGGAGAAGTTGGAACAACCCCGCAACGCGGTGTTGCGCACACCCTATTTCTGTTCCGGTTGTCCCCACAATACCTCTACCAGGGTGCCCGAGGGCAGCCAGCAGTTGGCGGGGATTGGTTGTCACTACCTGGTTACCCTGATGGACCGCAATGTGGTGAGCTACCCGCTGATGGGGGGTGAAGGGGTCAACTGGGTGGGTGCCTCACCGTTTCTGGGTGGGGCGCACACGTTTGCCAATCTGGGTGACGGTACCTACTATCATTCCGGCTCCATGGCCATTCGCCAGGCGGTCGCGGCGAATGTCAATGTGACCTACAAAATTCTCTACAACGACGCGGTTGCCATGACCGGGGGCCAGCCGGTGGATGGGCCGATCAGCGTAGCGCAGATCGTGCAGAATATGCAGGCAGAGGGTGTCAAGCGTATTGCGGTGGTGAGCCAGGATCCGGCCAAGTTAAAAGGCCTGGCACTGTCAGCGGGCACCACCCTGCATCATCGTGATCAGTTGGAGACTGTGCAAAAAACACTGCGCGAAGTCGAAGGCGTGAGCCTTATCGTCTACGAACAGACCTGTGCCACGGAATTGCGCAGGCGTCGCAAGCGAGGCAAGGCCCCGGACCCCGCCCAGCGGGTACTGATTAACGACCGCGTCTGTGAAGGTTGTGGCGATTGTGGCGTGCAATCTAATTGTTTGTCGGTGCAGCCGCTGGAGACCGAATACGGTCGCAAGCGGGTGATTGACCAGTCTTCCTGCAATAAGGACTTTTCCTGCGTTAAAGGGTTTTGCCCCAGCTTTGTGACCGTCAAGGGTGGCAGTTTAGCCAGGGGAGCGGGCGTATCCATTGATGAAAACCTGTTCGATAGGCTGCCGCTTCCGACGGTACAGTCCAGCAGCAACGTCTACGGTATTCTGGTGGCCGGTATTGGTGGCACCGGCGTGGTCACGATTTCATCGCTGATCGGTGCAGCGGCCCGGCTTGAAAATAAAGTGGCTCAAGTCCTCGACCTGACCGGCATGGCGCAAAAATTTGGCGCGGTTTATTGTCATTTGAAGGTGGCTGAAAAGGCGGATGATCTGCACGCGACACGTATTTCTTACGGCAAGACCGGTTTGTTGATCGGCGCAGACATCGTCACCAGCGGCAGTGAAG
>JAPUKZ010000458.1 GCA_027295405.1 Gammaproteobacteria bacterium | reverse complement strand
TCACATCGAATACTTTCAGTTCATTGAGGACCCCATAAACCTGGTCCAGGTGCCCCGGCCTTCTCATGCTGGTGAACAACACCACTTCCAGCGGGCCAAAATCCTGGCTCTCGGTCTCCCCGGTCTGCAGATCAACCCGCTCGTAGCCCCACAGAAAATCGGCATCCTCCGGGTCACCCTCCTCATCATCCTGCCGGTTCCGATACTTTGCCACGCTGTACATCCGTATCAGCTCCCCATTCACCTCACCCAGTGGCCATACCGAGAGAATATCCCTGGCGCCGTACGCGGGATCTTCCAGGCTGCGACTGCGCAGGGCAACGTCATACTCTCCAGTGGTAACGTCCATGCGATAGATGTCGGGACCACCAAGATACAACTGGCCATCCGCACCGGTCGCCATGATGGTCACCTGGCGCGGGGCCTCGAAGCTTCTCAGTGCGGGGGTATTGAGACCCGCTGAGGTATCAAATACGGCAACCAGCGGCGCTTGCATCAGGTAGTGGTCATTGAGCAACTTGACCCGATTCTGGTGAGTATAGATCTCGCCTCCATCGGGGCTGATAGCCAGCGAACCGAAAGATTTTACCCGCAGGTTACCGCTGGACTGGCGGGTAGAAAATACCAGTTCACAATCGTCCAGCCGGAAACCGTAGACGTCGCTGAAACCGTCAGCTAATACATAAGCAAGGGTTTTGTCCGGGCTTAAGACCACCGTACCGGGAGTCGGCGCGCCGGGCAGCTCGCACTGGCGCACAATCTTGTTCTCGTGCAGATCAATCAGGTTCAGGGTATTGGGGCGACTAACGGTCAGCATGTAGTCCCGCTCCGCCGGTCCTGTCTTCCCGGGCGGGGCGTCAGTGCTGCGCTGGCATGCCGCAACAGTGACCAGGCAAGACAGAGCGAGCAGCGTCAATGGCAATCTCATGGTTCTATTCCTCATCCGCGGGATACACAGCATCAAGGTTGCGCCAGTCGCTGCCGGCCGAATTGGCCTCCTTGCTCCAGTCCGGATAAGTATTCATGGTGTCCGGTACCTGGGCCGGCCACCAGCAAGGATCGGAGCAACCGTAGAGATCGGCCTCCATCGGTTGGCAAAGCCCGGCAACAGACCCGAACATATCCACCTCCCAGCCCGGGTCAGTGGTCGCGGCACAGCCCACCACAGTTTGCATCGCAACCACTTCATCGGTGTTGCCATTATCCGCCGCCTCTGCCAATTGCTGGGCTTTCTTGTTGAGGGCTTTGAGATGTTTCATGGCTGTGCTCTCCGGGGTGACAGAAACTGGGAGAAAAACGCGGGGTTTTCCGCCAGAATCCGGGTATAGACTGCGATGCCAAAATCGACCCAATCACGCATCAGGTCACAGTAGTGCCAGGTGGGCGTAACCGGGTCGCCATAATGAGCATAGCTTTCGTGGTAGCAACCGCCGGCGCAGAGATTGCGAATACGACAGGTATTGCAACCTGCGTCGTTGCGTTCCAGGCGCTGGTTGAGAAATTTGTTGAGGCCAGGTTTGTCCAGACCCTGCTGTACATCGCCGAACAGTGGCAGATCAGAACCGGTAAAACGATGGCACAGATTGATACCGCCGGCATGATCCACCGCCACCAGGCCGACTCCGGCCCCGCAAGGCAGGGTCTTTTTGGTCCCCTCGTGAATATCCGTCAGCAGCTGGTGCAGATTGGAAAAACCAATGGATTGATTCTGCAGTGCAGCATCGAGGTATTTCTCGCCCAGACTTTTCATATTGTCGAAAACGGCTTTTAGTTCATCACTGCTGAGGTTGTAACTGGCCACATCCCCGGCGGTCACCGGGGCAAAACCCACTTCGTGAAAGCCCAGGGTATTGAACAGGTGATCCCAGATGGTGTCGATATCGGTAATGCCACGGGTCAGGGTGACTCTGGCGCCCACCGGGCGGGCGCGATATCGGGACAACAGCATTTTGACTTTTCTGGCCACCACTTCATAAGTGCCTCTTCCGCTCACGGTGATGCGGTTGCGGTCGTGGAAGGCCGCCGGGCCGTCCATGCTCACGGCAATACCGACATTGTGTGCGTCGAGGTAATCGACGATTTTCTCCGTCAGCATGGTGGCGTTAGTGGTCATGGAGAAGTCGACCACTTTATTGATAGCGGCAAAGCGTTGCTCGGCGTAGCTGATAACCTGCTTGATCAACGGCATATTGGACAGGGGCTCGCCGCCAAAAAAAACAATATTGTAGCGGCGCTGGTCCGGCGATTCCTTCAGCAGCATTTCTATCGAGTCCCGCGCTGTGGCGAAGGACATTTTCTTTCCCGCCGAGGGCACGTCAAGGTCTTCCTTATAGCAATAAGTGCAGCTCAGGTTACAGCCGGTATTCACATTGAGGACGATCGTGGTCAGTGGAAAGTTCTCAAACACCAATGGCTGCCTGGACTCTGCCACGGGCTGGCCGTCGGAAATCAGCGACAGCGATTGCAATTCCTGCAAGGCAGACTGGATTTCCTGTTCCGGATAGCGATCACCCAGGGCCTGGATCAGACCCTGCCGGTCCAGGCTTTGGCCACCGCGCAGGGTGGAGAGAATATCCCCGGTCAGAAAATCCCGTTCGAACAGGCTGGTACTGGGGATATGAAAAATGTAGGAACGGTCTGCAACGCTGACCTCATGCAGGTTATTGGCAACGATTGATAGTGGTGCGCCCATAGGGGGCCTCCTATTTGAGCGGCGGGGAGTTCCAGCGTTGCACGGTGACAATCAGGTGAGCCTGCCCCGTGACATCCTGTTCACCGTCCCTGTAGCTGGCAATCACCTTCAGATTGCCAGCGTTGTTGGTGCTGCGTTTGCGCAGCGGATTTGGGCCGGCATCCGCCGGGGAAAATACTCCCGTGCCAGGGTCCATCTTGCCGGTGAATTTCACATCCTCATCCCGTTCCGCTGCGGCATCCCAGGGTGCAACTGTCCAGCTGGCGTCATCGATATAACCCAGTCGAATATCGTCCTTGGTGCCGGCCACATTATCCGGCCCGAAGTCCATTCCGACTGCGCGAAAAACCGCTTGCACTTTCGGGGTGGCTCCGCCGTTATCTCCAACTCTGGCGATACCGTAAGCCGGCTCAACGCTTAGCGCATCCAGGCGCTCGTGAACGACCAATGCGCCGCTGAGAATTGCAGGACCCACGCGAAGTTCAGCTGCGCCTGTTGTCGCATCTTTGGCAGCGTGTACGCGGATCGCGACATGGTTTTTATCCCGACTCACAATTTCCTCCAGAGCCAGACCCGCAGGCAGTTGAATCTCGCCGCTGAGTTGTGTTCCGGTCAACAGCAGCGTCTGACTGCGGCCGCGGCGAATGTGGCTGGGGAACACACTGTTGAGTTGGCTTACGCCCACATCGCGTAATGCCGTGATGCGCATGCCGATCAATTCCTGCTCCTTTTGAAACATCCGCCCCGTGAGACGATTACCACTGCTGTCCGCAGCCAGCACCTGGCGCATGGCAACGCCATCCAATTGCAACTGTGCGCGCCAATCGTAGCCGGTATAAACCACAGCTTTACCGGTTCCGGAAACAGACTCTCCGTTGGCATAGCGGCCTGCAAGCGACAGACTGTAATAGTCCTTCTTATCCGCTACCACCGTCATGATGGCGTACAGGTAGCCTTTCCCCGCCATGTGTCCACTCAGCACCCAACGCCCTTCCAACTCGGGCTTGTCGGCCGCCTGCCATTGCGCCCAGGACTCACTCTCCAGGGGAAACCGTTGCGCCAGCTCTGGCACGGATTGGGTCAAAGCCAGATGTAGCCAATCCCGGTCGCGGCCGTACAGGGAGTATTCAATGGAGGGGTACTGGCCAAGGTGAAAGTGCACCAGGTGCTCCCATTCAGCCTCGGTACGCCGCTGCAGTGCAAAGCGGGCGCTGGAATGGCAACGACCACACATCACCGCCAGTTCCGGGTCAAAAGATTCGACCTGGTTCAGGTCTTGCTCGATCAGGTAGCGGTAGGGTTCTGCCTCCGCCGGCGCCAGACCTTGAGTATCAGCGAGGTACTTTACCAACTCATGCAGCGAGGCGTGGGCGATGGGGATGTCCTTGACCGCTCAGCTTGAGCCCGTGAATCAAGCGCATCCGGTTGATCGTCATCTCCCAGCCTTCGGCGGTTTTCCGCTGCTGGCTGATGCGGCTGAGTCCACCGCCCTCGGTCGGAATATGGCAACCGCGGCACTGGCTCATCAGGATATCTTCTGGTGCCTCTGACTCAGCCCGGGAGTTCAAAGAACCGGTCGCTAACAAGAAAATCAGGGCGCTGTAAAAAAGCGTATGGCGCAAGATCATGCATCCCCCTGCACTGTGCCGCCTCGGCTGAAGCGTCTCGCAATGTTGTTATGAATTAAAGCGTATGCCCTATCGTAGGTCAGCAAACTACATGCTGCCACCGACTACGTCAATATCTTTTAGGTCGAACGTATAATATTGGTTAAGGGCGGGAACGGAGTGGTACTCGATTATCATGAGGGTACTATCCAGGGTACTACCTGGGGTACTACGCCGGAATGCTCCCCGAGTGGATAAGCCAGAGAAACGATTCCGCCGCCATTTCAATAATGTTGTCCGTTTCCCGGGCCCAGGGCTTTTTATAGCCAATAAACATCGTGTGCCCCTCGATGGATGCGGAAATAAATACAGCAAGCCGCTTGAGCTGAGCCTGGGAGAGAGCCGGATTGATTGCGGTTATGACCTCCATCAGCACGATGCGGTACTTGTCATACATCGCATCCATGAATTCCACCGCGTGATCGTCGTGGTTGGCGAGGGACCACAACTCGGGGAAGAAAACGGTCGTGCTTCGGGTATTGAGATCACGAATAATCTCTGCGATCAGTGCCCTGAATTGCTTTTCAGGATCGGCGCCCACCTGAGCCCGTATCTGTTCGAATCGGTCCAGGTAGCGCTGAATGCAGTTGTCCAGCATCGCCTGCGTCAATGCATCCTTGGACGGATAGTAGTACTGCAGATTGCCCAGGGTGAGGCCCGCAGTGGCAGCTACCTTGCGCAAGGAAAAGTTGTGATAACCCTCATCGATCAAGAGTTTTTCCGCAGCCAGCAGTATCGACAGCGCGGTGAGCTGTCCCTTGCCGGATTTCACGCGGGTGCGACTTCTGGGTCGTGCGCTTGCTGCGGTTGCCACTACAATCCTCATCTGGCGGAGATCGGTCCCTGCCCCGCTTTTGCCAAAGCAGTGTACCAGTAAAATTGCGAGGGCTGAAAGCAATGCACTATACTTTAGTTCAATTGACCCGTTTATTTCATGTGACCTAAACTATAAACGACGCCCTGATCCAGATTGGGGTAAGACCCGCTTGAGCCCGGTACACTACTGGCCGGGCTTCTCCTTACATCCCAGGGATATCGGCTTATGACGGATGAGTACACAGAGGCACGCCGCACGTTCAGCTGGGCGCGGCCGGAGAAATTCAATTTTGCCAGGGACGTCATCGATCGCTGGGCGGAAGATCCGCAGAAGACGGCCATTCGCTGGCTGGATGATCACGGCACGGATATTAGCTGCAGTTTCGCGCAGCTCAGTGAGGCCTCAAGAAAGGTCTGCAACGTTCTGAGCGCTGCTGGAGTCAAACGTGGCGACACCCTGGTGTTGGTCCTGGGCCGGCAACTGGCCTGGTGGGAAGTGGTTACCGCCTGTATCCGCATGGGCGTCGTGGTTTCGCCAGGAACCACCCAGCTTTCAGCCAAGGACCTCGCTTATCGCATCAACGCCTGCCACGCCACCGCGGTGGTAACCGACATTGAGACCGGCACAAAAGTCGACGCTGTGCGGGAGCAGTGCCCCTCCCTGGCGGCTTTCCTGATGGTGGGCGAAGCCACTGCGGTTAACTGGCTTGATTATCAGGCGGAGACCAACGCAGCATCTGACAACTTCACAACGGCCGATACCGCCAGCGATGAGGAGGCCCTATGTTATTTTACCTCCGGCACCACCGGCTTCCCGAAGATGGTGCTGCACACTCACAGCTATGCGCTGGGGCACGAGGCCACTGGCAAGTACTGGCTCGACTTGAAGCCTGAAGACCTGCACTGGAATATCAGCGATACGGGTTGGGCCAAGGCGGCCTGGAGCAGCTATTTCGGCCCCTGGTTGTGCGGCGCCAGCTTGTTTGTATACCACGCGCCCGGCTTTGATCCAGTGCGAACCCTGGAGTTACTCTCCAGCTACCCGATTACCACCATGTGCGGCGCGCCGACCATCTATCGTATGCTGGTCTTACAGCAACCGGATCAATACCAGTACCCGGCACTGCGCCACTGCGTTGGCGCCGGTGAACCGCTCAATCCGGAAGTTATCGAGGTCTGGAAAAAGGCGACGGGGCTGGTCATCCGGGACGGATTCGGGCAAACCGAAACCCCCATATTGTGTGGCAATTTCAAGGGTATCGAGCCGCGCTACGGATCCATGGGAAAACCCGCACCGGGGATCGATCTGGCAGTAGTGGATGAGCAGGGCAATGTTCTGCCGCCACACCAGGAAGGCGATATTGCCGTCAAGGTCCGCCCGGACCCGCCCCAGGGTCTGTTCAAGGGCTATAGCGGCGAACCTGAGAAGACCCGCGAGAGTTTTCGGGGAGACTGGTATTTAACCGGCGACCGGGCCACCGTGGATGACGATGGCTATTTCTGGTTCGTCAGCCGTGCCGACGATGTCATCCTGTCAGCGGGTTACCGCATCGGTCCGTTCGAGGTGGAAAGCGCATTGCTGGAGCATGCCGCAGTGGCGGAATCGGCGGTGGTGTCCTCCCCCGACGAGCAGCGCGGCGAAGTGGTCAAGGCCTTCATTGTACTGGCGCCCGGCTACGACGCCTCAGACGTCTTGACCAGCGAACTGCAAAACCATGTCAAGTCTGTGACCGCCCCGTACAAGTACCCGCGCAAAATCGAGTTTGTCGACGAACTTCCCAAAACAGTCAGCGGCAAAATCCGACGCGTGGAGTTGCGTGACAAAGAGTGGAGTCAGCACTAGAGTAGAGTAAGACTCCCCAGATAAATGGCAACAGCATATGACGCAGGATCTACAACAGAGCTATCTCGCGGGGCCCACGGCAGAGCCCCTGCTGGAACAGACGATTGCTGAACTGTTCGACCAGACGGCCGAGCAGTATGCAGACAATGATGCGCTGATCGTTGTTCACCAGGGCATACACTGGAGTTACCGGGAGTACCAGCGGCAGGTCACTCTGTTCGCTGCCGGATTGCTGGCCATCGGCATCGAACCCGGAGACCGGGTGGGAATCTGGGCGCCCAACTGTTACGAGTGGTGCCTGACCCAATTTGCCACCGCCAAAATCGGCGCAATACTGGTCTGCGTCAATCCCGCCTATCGTTCCTATGAGCTGGAGTACGTACTCAACAAGGTTGAGTGCAAGGCGCTAGTGACGGCGGAAAAATTCAAGGACACGAATTATCTGGGCATTTTGCAGCAGCTGGCACCCGAACTGGATGGCTGTGCGCCGGGCCAGTTGGAGTCTGCGGCCTTGCCCCACCTCAAATCCGTTATTCGCATGGGCGATCAAGCCTCTGCGGGGATGTATAACTTTGACGACGTGTGTGCCAGAGCAGATGAGCAACTGATTACCCGGGTGGGTGACATTCAGGCAGCCCTGAGTTACGACGAGGCCATCACTATACAGTTCACGAGCGGCACCACGGGCAGTCCCAAAGGTGCCACGCTCACCCATTACAATATATTGAACAACGGCAAAATCGTGGGTGACGGCATGCGCCTGACGGCCGCTGACCGTCTCTGTATCCCGGTACCCCTGTATCACTGTTTCGGCATGGTAATGGGTAATCTGGCCTGTATTAGCCACGGCTCGACCGCGGTTTTCCCCGCAGAGGCTTTTGAGCCCCTGGCCACCCTGCAGGCCGTTGAAGCACAAAAGTGTACCGCCCTGCACGGCGTACCGACCATGTTCATCGCCGAGCTGGATTGCCCGGAGTTTGCCACCTTTGACCTCAGCAGCCTGCGCACGGGCATCATGGCAGGCGCTCCCTGCCCGAGGGAAATCATGAACCGGGTGATTGAAGACCTGCATATGAGGGATGTGCTTATCGCCTACGGGCAGACCGAAACCAGCCCGGTTAATCACATGACCCGAGCCGACGACCCGGTTGAGAAGCGGGTCGGCTCGGTAGGTCAGCCCGGCCCGCAACTGGAAATCAAAATAGTCGATGAGGCCGGCGCGGTGGTTCCGGTGGGGGAAAAAGGCGAAATCTGCTGCCGTGGCTACGCCGTGATGAAGGGATACTGGAATGACCCGGAACAGACTGCCGCCACCATTGATGGGGACAATTGGTTGCATTCCGGTGATCTCGGGATTATGGACCGCGAGGGTTACGTGCAGGTGGTTGGCCGCATCAAGGACATGATTATTCGAGGTGGTGAAAACGTGTATCCGGCGGAAGTTGAGGAATTTCTCTACACCCACCCCAAGATCCAGGATGTGCAGGTGTTTGGCGTACCCGACCAGAGGCTGGGCGAACAAATCTGTGCCTGGATTACCCCCCGGGCCGGCTGCCAGCTGAATGAGGAAGAAATTCGGGGTTTCTGCCGGGACCGCATTACCTATTTCAAGATACCGCACTACATCAAATTCGTAGACAGCTTTCCGATGACCGTCACCGGCAAGATCCAGAAATTCAAGATGCGCGAAACCATGATTGCCGAGTTGGAGCTGTAGGGCAACACCGGGCTATTGGCAAACAGAAGGTGTCCGGTTACATTAGCTACGTGCTGAGAACAGGAGCCATCGGGTGTCTTCCTACACTGTCCTGATCGCCGACGACCATCCACTTTATCGCGGCGCTCTCAAAAATGTTGTGCTCGAGGCCTTCGACGACGTGGTCTGTATCGAGTCTGACGACATTCCCTCGACACTGGCGGAATTGAAAAATGGCCACGTGGATCTGGTGCTGCTCGATCTGTTCATGCCGGGTGTAGAGGGGCTGGCGGGCCTCAGACAGTTGAAAGAGCAGGAACCGATGACCCCGGTTATCATCAGTTCGGCACACGATGAGCCAGACGTGGTCAGAGAGGCTTTCAAATGCGGCGCATCGGGCTATCTGCCGAAGTCTTCCGGTGCTGAGGTGACAGTGCACGCGCTCAATCTGGTGCGTAGCGGTGGCGTCTATGTGCCCTCTGAAGCCTTGCTGGAAACATCCCTGCCCGTTTCATCCCCACCACCTGCGGATAATTTCAAAAGGAACGTGAACAGCCAGACAACTGAGACGCTAACACCCCGCCAATTCGCGGTGCTCAATCTGTTAGGCGAGGGGCTTTCAAACAAGGCCATTGCTCGCGACCTGGGAATCCGGGAAATTACCGTGAAAGCCCATGTCTCAGCCATTCTGCGCAAACTGGGAGTCGACAATCGCTTACAGGCAGTGTTGGCGGCAGGGCGCAAACAACTGCGCGAGTAAGTCTCACCTGTACTGGCTCAGACCCAACCGGGCAGAGATTGTCCGATTAGACTGTGCCCGGACAGGCTGCATTACCAAGAACGACCAGTTAATGCCCACATAAAAGATGGAGCGTTAGCGACGTCCGGCCCGAAGGACATTTTTTAAGGTGCTTGTTAGGCACTTAGTGCTTGCAGTAAAAGGGCGATACACAAACCAAAACCAGCAAGGTAAGTACCCAAAGCTCCAATAAAACGCATAGGGTTTGGTCTAGCTAATGTTTTAGGAAAGATAATGCCCACCACAAGAAGGTAGCGGAAAAATGTTACCAGTACCATGCACCATAGCACCCAAGTAGATTGGGGGAAGTGACTCAAAATATAAATTAGAAGAGCAAGTATTGGCACATACTCTACCGTGTTGCCATGGGCTCTTACCATCTTGTATAGAATATCTTCCGGATCAGTTGAACTTCCAAAAAGCACTTCTTTTTTAGACCGGGTTAATGAAACTGCGAATCCAAGCCCAATACCTAAAAAGGCTAGTAGTGAGATACATATTAATGGAATTGACATACTTGCTCCTTCGTTTGATTTAATGCATAGCAGCTTATTCATAGGACTAAGTCGCGATAATACCCCAGTTCAGGCTTACTAATTGACTGATTTGGCTATCGCGCGACTGGCCGCTATTGCGTCGTTTTCCGCCACTGAGCATATCATGGGCTGACCGTCCAGAGTCAGGTGCAAGCAGCCCTGCATAGCGTCCTGGGAGGGTCTGCGTGACAGACAGCAATGTGCCGATACGGTTGAAAGCAGCCTTTGAATGGATTGAAATCTGACATGGCCTGCCGGGTCAGATCTGGGCAAATACCCCCACTCCTATTGATCTTTATTCTTGAGTAATTGCTGCATCAACGCGCGCAATTTAGCTGGATCAAGCGGCTTGTTTAGTAACGGTAGCTGCCGGGCACGCAATTCCCCCGCCAGTTCAGGAGAGATCTCGCTGCTGACGATCAGTGCCGGGATGGGCGTTTCAAATTCCGCGTTGATTTCCCTGATTGCATCAATACCGTTTTCATCGTTTTCCAGGCGATAGTCGGCAATAATCAAATCCGGTTCCCGGTCGCCTTCGATCAGCTGATACAGGACCTCACCCGCGCTCTTCGCGGCAATCGTCCGGCAGTTCCAGTTCCGCAACAAACGTTCCATGCTGCGCAGCACCTGCTCATTGTCATCGATGATGACCACGTCACAGCCCTGGAAAGAAACTGTGGCAAACATGCTCTGGTCATGATCGACACTGCGCAGATATTTCGCATCGCCGCGGGGTATGTCGATACTGAAGCAGGAACCCCGCCCCGGCACAGAGTCTACTTCCACTTTAGTACCCAGCAAGTGGGCAACACGGTCAACGATAGACAAGCCCAGGCCAATACTGCCCTGGGCACTGCGCGAGGTAGACGGTGCCTGCCAAAACTCTTCGAAAATTCTCTGCAAATGCGCCTGCTCTATGCCTGCGCCGGTATCAATCACCTGTACACTCAGGCTGTCTTCGTGATGGCGGACACCCAGCAGGATTCTGCCACGTTCGGTATACTTGATTGCGTTCGCCAGCAGGTTGCGCAGGATCGTTTCCAGCAGGTTCCGATCTGTGACGACCACCGCGTCACAGGCTACTACCCGCAGCTTAAGCCTGGCGGATTCAGCGG
>JAPUKZ010000457.1 GCA_027295405.1 Gammaproteobacteria bacterium | reverse complement strand
GTCCAGGCGTTGATTGATAACCCCGAATTCATCCGGGTTGATCAGCAGCAGTCCCAGCGGTGAGCCGCTTTGGCCAGCCGTGAGGAACGCGCTCTTCAGGCGGGCCTGAAATTCCGTCTGGCCCGGCAACTCACTGATCGAGTCGCGCAATAACCAGGAGAGTTGGCAGGTTTCCCAGGCCCCAATCGCGCCCAATACCAGGATATGCGCCAGCCACTCGGCTGGGGTCTGCGGCTCCTCGGTGCCCGGGTCGCGCAGTCGCGCGAGATCCGCAAACAGTGGTGTTGACCCATAGCGCAGCCCAATCCATACCGTCTCGTCAATTTCAGCCGTTTCCTCACCTTTGCCGAAATTTCGCCGTTCACCTTCCGCGGGCAAACTCGACTCAGCGCTGGCCTGCCACGGTGTTAAACCGATCCTGATGCGCAACAGGCAGCCATCATCGGCCTCGCTCGGGTAGTAGCGAATTATGGACTGTTGACCGGATATGCTGCTCCTGCCGTCGCTGCGGCAGCCAATGCCGCCGTGGTCGATTGCGGCAATGGCGGCAACGGCGGCTTCCTCGCTCGCCAGTTCAGGGATCGGGTCAATGCTCCCCTCATGCGTCAGCAACAGTCGATGCTGGTTCTCCGCTTTCGGCTCAACCAGCAGCGAAGCACCAGCTGCCCTCGCCAGCTGGCGCACCGCCAACAGGTAGTTTTGGTAGACTCCGCCGGGCGGCACCTGGGCAAACCCTGAATGAAGGTGGGAGAAATCGTTGGCAATCTTGCGGGCGCTTTGCCCCTGGTTTGCGTTCATTGGCGCTGTCTTCTTCTTGGACCAGGTTCAATTATGAGCGGGAAGCCACACCGTTTTTCCAGCACAAAGCGCCGATATTTCGGTGTATTCGCCGAAAAAGTGCTGTTTTTGCGACTAGCGCCACATTTCCAGAGTTAGAAAAAACGCCACTCAAAACTGCCACTCAAAAAATGATTGGCTTATAACTGGTTGATTATAAAGGCCTAAACACAAGGCTGCGAGATACGTCGAGACCTGGGGGAAAAGTTGGCACGGGTGTTGCGTTACTAATTGTGAAAGCAACCTACAGGAACAGACCCGTGAAACACTCGAAAAGCTTCATCCTCGTCAGCGCGGTTCGCTTGCACGGCCATACCCTGCAGTCGGACTCAGCCCTCACCCTGTTGGATGACTAGGCCGGGACCATGTCGACCATGCACTTAAACCTGAGTAATGACAGGGAATTGGAAAGAGAGCCCGTGATTGCCGAAAACGGCAACCGGGTCATTAGAAACACCCCTCTCCCGCCCCTCGACTTCGATGTGGGCGATGGCCCTGAGAATACAAACCTGGTTCCGGCAACCACATTGGGCAGAGACCTTACGGCGGCGCTGCAGCGCGCCGGGGTCGCAGGGGAAGAAACCGCCTTGCTGGTACTTCGCATCAACGACTACCGTAAATTGACGGAGACCCTGGGGGAATCCTTCGGTATCGAACTGGTGCAACATGTGGAAGCCCGTTTGCGCGACCGCCTTCGAATTTATGATGTCGCGGAGCGAGTCAGTGACGATGAGTTCGCCATTGTTCTTGGGCGTTTAGATAAGCTGGATGATGTGACTAGCGTTGCCAGCCGCCTGATTGAAAGTTGTAGTGGCGGTTACGATCTCGGGGAGTTGAAAACACGTATCAAAACGGCAGTGGGCATCGCGCTGTATCCGCCTGACGGTGAGGAACCCGATGAACTGCTGCGTTATGCGCGCGTCGCCTTACAAGGTGCCGATGAAGGAGACAGGTCGGGCTGCCATATCTTTTCCCGGGAATTGCTCGAGCGACAACAGCGCAGGGTCTGGATGGAAGCGGAGCTAGAGCGGGCCCTGCTCGAAGATCGCTTCACACTGCACTACCAGCCGCAATATGACGCCGATAGCCGGAAAATCGTGGGCATGGAGGCATTGGTGCGGTTACGCTCGGAGACCGGCGAACTGATTCCACCCGATGACTTCATTCCCATCGCTGAGAACAACGGATTCATCGTAACTCTGGGTCAGTGGGTGATTCGTGAAGCGTGCCGGCAACTGGCGCTCTGGCGCGAGGCCGGCTGTGGTCCATTACGGATGGCGGTGAATGTGTCGCCACTGCAGTTGGTCCATGAAGACCTGGTACACGTGATCACCGAGGCCATCGAGGCATCAGGGTTGGTCTATAGCGATCTGGAACTGGAGATCACCGAGCAACAGATGCTGGAGCACTCAACGGTGGTAGAGAAGGTACTGGGGGAGTTGCACGGCAGGGGCGTGCGGATTGCGATTGACGATTTCGGCACCGGCTATTCCTCGTTTGTTTACCTGTCCCGGTTGCCTCTAAACCTGATCAAGATGGACCGCTCGTTCATCGCCAATATCACCACTGACCCACGCGCCGTGCAGGTAGCTACCGCAATGATCGTCATGGCCAGGGAACTTGGCTTCGAGATCATCCTCGAAGGTGTGGAAACCGCGGAACAGCAACAGTTTCTCAAGACCAGCGGCTGCGATTTCGGGCAGGGCTTCGGCCTGGCTAGGCCGCAAGCTCCCGACGCCATCGAGAAGTTACTGCTGGAGCCGCAATACCTGAAAATAGCAGGTTAGCAGACTGTCGGACTAATCCGCCCACGAGGGCGATTGGCCGTGCATGCTCAATATTTCGAGAAATACCGCGGCCCGGAAAAGCTAGGTCCGGCTTAAGCAGTTCCTTCTCATTTTTTGAACCGACTCTGTGCCCTGATGAAGAATCGAGTTACGGATACAGTTTCTGGTAGGGACAGGCAATAATTCCTAGAGGTGGTGAACTGCATCGATTTCGTATTCGATGTCCCCGCCCGGCTCCCGCACCACAACCACCTCACCCTCTTCCTTGCCAATCACGGCGCGGGCTATCTGGCGGGCGGCGGTGCAACTGGCTCGGCGCCAGGCTTATGGGGTTTGCAGGCCTACAACGCAGGTAAAAGCGCCTTGCGCTTCAATCAGCACAATGGACTTCCTGTTTCATTTGTGGCGGACACCTATGTGCAGTTCTTGTCGGTAGCGGAGCCCGAATCTAACGTGGGGGGTCTTCACCAGATGAACCATTCGCCAGCATGGGCAATACCGACCTCCTTAAGGCAGTGGCACTTGAGGAGAATGAAGAGTCCACACTGCGTTACGGCAATGCCCCTCCAGGTCAGGTCTAGCCAGGATCATGTTGTTCCTCTGATCGGTCGGCACTACGCGCCGACCGTTTGGGGGAACGGAGTCGAGATTCCAAACAATATTTCCATTCATTACGACCATCAAGGAGTGGCCGCTGTTTGGTCCCGCGCCATCCGGCCTGGGCCGGTCATTTTGGGCTTAGCCCTTAACCCATATGGAACGCGTTCAGTTTATTGCCGTCCAGATCACGGAAATAACCGGCATAAAAGCCTTCGCCGCGCGAACCCGGTGCCCCCTCATCGGTCGCACCCAGTGCCATCGCCTTGGCGTAGAAGGTGTCGACGGCTTCTGTCGATGGCATGAGAATTGCGATCATCACCCCGTTGCCCACTGTCGCCGGTTCGCCATCGAACGGCCGAGTGATCGAAAACCCCGGTTGATCCATGGAAGTTCCCCAGACCACGAAGCCCTCCAATTCCATAATACGCGTCTCGCCGATACTGCCGAATAGCTCGTCGTAAAAGCCACAGGCGCGGTCCAAGTCATTGGTTCCCAGAGTGGTATAGCCGATCATGAGTAGATCCCCTTTTCTCGTGTTGAAAGTGAATTACTTAATAATAGGGGACACTGGGAGATTTTTCTCGCTAATTTGGGCCCTGTCAGTTATGCAAGGATAGGAAGTACAAAAGGGATATCTTCAAGAAGCCAGCCTCCTTGTGCACCTGATACGTTCTGCTCACGTGGACCGATTGTCACAGACTGAGCTGAAATCCCGCGCGTTCTGGTCCAATTTCAAGCCTTTTTCGCTCAGTCCCAAGCTGGAACGCACACGTCGTTTGCCAACCTGTCGGTCAG
>JAPUKZ010000456.1 GCA_027295405.1 Gammaproteobacteria bacterium | reverse complement strand
ATGTTGCCCAGTGTTGCCGAGCTGAGAAATGGCTCACCGTGCTTATCCTGCAGGGACTTGCAGATCGGGTGAACCGCGTTGCCTTTAGCGTAGCGTTCGATTTCTTCGCGCCACCAGGCCAGTTTTATGCGGGCCATATCCGGCTCCTGGACCCTATGAACGGCCGTCTCGCAAGCGTGGTGAAAAGAAAACAGGGCGTGCAGGCGTGTGCGCTTCCCGGCCGGTGCATATAGGCAGATAAACCAGTCAAGTGAGCCGGGCCGGACACCTTCCGACAGCATTGACTGTGCTGGGTTTTGATCGCGAGCCGCGCTGGACATTGTTTTCAGGATCCGGTTGCGTCTTTTTCGTCCGCGGTGTCTTCGTCCTGAGGCGACTGGAGCTGGCGCGCTGTCTTGTCAACGGGGTCAAGTTCGGGCATTTCCTTGGGCGCGCTAATGCCCATCTCGATGAATTTTCGGGCGCCCGGCAAGACCTGCCGCTCCAGCGATCCAACAGCGCTATTATAAGCCTCGATGCTACTTCCGAGCTGGCGCCCCAATTTTGACAGGTGGCCGGTAAAAGTGGTGAGCCGGCGATACAGGTCCTGGCCAAGATCTCTGATGTGCTCGGCGTTCTTGGCAAGAGTCATCTGGCGCCAGCCATAAGCAACCACTTTCAACAGCGCGACCAGGCTATTGGGCGTAGTCAGCAGGACTTTTTGTTTAATCGCCTCTTCGTTCAGGTTGGGTTCTATGTCCAAAGCGGCTGACAGGAACTGTTCCCCAGGGACAAACAAAATGACAAATTCCGGGCTGCTATCAAATTGAGACCAATAATTTTTGCTCGACAACTCACGTACCCGCTCGCGCACATGCCTCGCGTGGCGTTTCAGGGCGACTTGCCGGCTCTTGGAGTCTTTGGCCGCGGTAGCCTCTAGATAGGCATCCAGAGGGGTCTTGACGTCAACCACCAGGGTCCTGTTTTCCGGTAAATGAATGATCATGTCCGGGCGAATGGATCCCTCATCGCCATCGGTCTGGGTCTGTTCCGAGAAATCGCAATGCTCGACCATGCCAGCCAATTCCACGACTCGCCGTAGCGTGAGTTCCCCCCACTGGCCACGCACCTCAGGCCGGCGCAGGGCATTGACCAGGTTTTGTGTCTCTTCCTGCAGCGCCTGCTGACTCCTGCTGACCATCTCCAGTTCTTTGTAGATGCTTCCATATGCCTCCTTGCGCTCTTTCTCTATGCGCAGCAATTGCTCTTCCGTTTTTTTTAACGCTTCGGATACTGGCTTGATCAGGGCCTCAATTGCTTTTTCCTTCGCTTGCATCTGGCCGTGCGCCTTTTCCTGGTGGCTGCCGAGATTTTCCTTGGCAAGTTTGAGAAAAGTTTCACTGTGATCGCGGAAGGATTTTCCGGTTTGCTCAATCATGCTGGCAGCCAGCGTTGTTTCTGCTTGTTTCAGGGCTTCCCGCCTTTCTTCCTGTAGCTGATCCTGCGATTTGAGTTGTGATTCGAGGGCACTGTTGCGGGCTCGAACGCGGCTGATTTTGTTCAGCAGATAAAGGCCGGTCGCCATGGCGCCGACGATGAGGCCAGCCAGGCCAGCCCCGGCCAGGATCCAGATCAGATTTTGTGTTGCGGCAGCAGTCATGGGTTTATTTTAGGCCAATCAGGCCAATCAGGTCCCCGGGTTTATCAATCATCGCTGTGGTGGGCCAGGAACAAGGGTCCGTGCCTCCCGGAATATAACCGTATGTCGCCGCAATCCCGGCCATATCCGCACTTTCTGCAGCTTGCATATCACGGATGGAATCACCGATATAAACACACTCCTGCGGTTCTGCGTTCAGCAGTCCGGCCGCATGGACTAACTGCGCCGGGTGGGGCTTGCGCCGCTCCAGCGTGTCACCGCAGACGAGACAGGCGCAGCGTTGATCGATACCGAGATGCCGAATCAGAGGCTCAGCAAGCCAGGCTGGCTTGTTGGTAACGATTCCCCAGGAGATGCCGCTGGTATCCAGCCAATCCAGAATTTCGGCGTAACCGTCGAACAATACCGATTCGTGCCCATTCAATTCGGCATAAATCTCCAGGAACCTTTGTCTGAGCGCCTCAAATCTGTCTTCATCCGCTTGGCGCGTCCAGGCAAGGTCAAGGAGCCCGGCAGCGCCCTGCGAGACATGCGGGCGGATATCCCGATAGGCGATTGGCGCCTTGTTTTCCTCCGCCAGCAACTGGTTTAGTGCAGCGGCCATATCCGGTGCGGTATCGATCAGGGTCCCATCCAGATCGAACAACACGGCCGAAACCAGGATGACAGGCGGAGAGTTCAGGGTGCCGGCTCGCGACTGCAATGCATCAGGTAATTGACATCGGTATCTTGCTTGAGCCGAAACCGATCGGTGAGCGGGTTATATGTCATGCCGGTAATGTCGTGGACTGTAAGCCCGGCATTCCGGCACCAGGCCGCCAATTCGGACGGTCGGATAAATTTGCTGTAGTCGTGAGTTCCCTTTGGCAGCATACCGAGCACATATTCGGCACCAACGATTGCCAGCGCGTAGGCCTTTGCGTTGCGATTGATGGTAGAGAAAATCACCTGGCCACCCGGTTTGACCAATCCGGCGCACGCGTTGACCACCGAAGACGGATCGGGCACGTGCTCGAGCATTTCCAGGCAGGTAACCAAGTCAAACTTTTCCGCGTGCGTTTCCATTAGCTTTTCTGCCGTGGCTAGCACG
>JAPUKZ010000455.1 GCA_027295405.1 Gammaproteobacteria bacterium | reverse complement strand
AATATGCGAGTTTTGCAGTGGATCGTGGCACGGACGCAGGGTTTGGTAGGCGCTGAGGAGTCTGTTTTGGGCTTTACTCCCGCCTATGATGACCTGAACTGGAGTGGACTCGATTACAGTAAGGAAGAATTTGCGGCGCTGATGGCCTGTGAGCCGGCTGAGCTACTAACTGAATGCGCGGAGCAGAAGGACTATTTCGAAAAAATTGGAGACAGGACCCCATCCGAGTTCGAAGGATTTCGGCAAGATTTGTTGCTAAGTGTATCGTAGAAAAGCTTCAGTGGTTGATTGGGTAGCGGGATGAAACCAAACTGGCGATAGAATTCGACCACTGAATTAACACCCTGGCCATGCTGGGTCCCGGAAATTGCGAGACGGCTGAGCATGGCCACTGGCACCGGATAGCGTGGTAACCGACGACGGAGATTCTCCGGTAGCTCGTCGGCGGCCAGGCTGCCCGCGTTCAATGTGTAATAGCCGACGATTTTTCCAGGGTAAAGGGCATAACGCTGTAAGTACTCCTGGAGGCTGTGCCGGTCGCTTCAGGTCACGGAAGGCTGCGCCTCCTGCCATTGTCTCAGCAGCTGACGGGTATCTCGTTGCCAGGGATGAAACCCATCTTTGTACCACTGTCGGTAGGCTGGCCACACGCGCCGGTAAATGCCATTTCGACCAAACAGGAAGCGGAAACCCTCGACCCACAGGCGAGGGCTCCACAGTTTCTTGTCCCGGCGCAACATGTGTGCGGCACCCACCGTAAAGTCGATCAACAAGAAGAAGGTGGCGCTGCGCATTGCTCGTCTGCGCATCCTGTCGTTGCCGCCAACCGCCCGGTAGACATCGAAGGCTACCGCTTTGTGCTCCATTTCCTCGGCCGCGTGCCAGTCCCAGAGTTCGCGCATCGCGGGATCCATGTGCGGTGATTCCGGGCTGGCCGGATCCAGTGCGGATTCAGCCAGTATGGCGGTGATGTGTTCCAGGGAAGCGGTGATCGCCAGTTGCTGCAGCGGCGAATACAGTTTCTTGCAGAGGGTGATGTTCTTCTGCAGACGGCCCTCCAGATAGTCCAGGTCATAGCCGCGCACATCGCACAGGGTGTGGTTGTAGTGATCGTGCTCGCGGCGATGAAAGCCTTCCTGTGCACAAAAACGGCGGACCTCCTCCTGCAGTTTCGGGTCAGTGACCTGGTTGGCAAAGGCGCGGACACTCTCGATAAAGAACTTTTCGCCCAGTGGGAAGGTAATTGACATGGAGTTGTACCAGGCTGTCTTGAAGGCGTGGTTGTCGTACCAGTCCTGCGCCAGGCTCTCGGCAACGTCGTGTTTCCGATTGCGGGGCGTTATCGGGACGTCCACGGGGGTATAGGACTGTGGGTCCATGGCCGACCTCCAATGCAGTGACTTGCGCACAGAATAGCGCAAAAACCAGTGAGAAAAGCTGGTCGATATTGGCCAAAGCCGGGTTTAGACACTGGCTCGGGAGGAGTCAGGCATCAGTCCCTACCGCGAGAGCGCCCAGCTGTGCAGCAAATGTTACGCCAAAGCCGTGGTATTCTGCGACGGCTGCAGGACCTGCCTGGGCTGCGGCGACTCCAATGCGTGCCCTGCGACGCAACCCATCAGCCAAGCGGTGGATTAGTTCCCGGGCTGCGGAACCACTCTCAAATAAGGTTTGATGGTTTTCCACCCGCCCGGAAATTTCTCCTTGGCCTCCTCATCTGAAACTGCAGGCACTATGATGCAGTCCTCGCCTTTCTGCCAATTGACCGGCGTCGCAACCTGATATTGGGCCGTCAGCTGAATGGAATCCAGAACCCGCAGCACTTCATCAAAATTGCGCCCGGTGCTCATGGGGTAGGTCAGCATCAACTTGATTTTCTTGTCCGGACCGATGATGAATACGGTGCGTACCGTGGCGTTGGTGGAGGCGGTGCGGCCCTCCGAGGTTCCTTCCTCGTCGGCGGGAAGCATGCTGTAGAGCTTCGACACGGCCAGGTCGGTATCCCCGATCATGGGGTAATTCGGTGCGTGACCCTGGGTCTCTTTGATGTCCGCGGCCCAGGCCGTGTGGTCTTCGACAGGGTCGACACTCAGGCCCATCACCTTGCAGTTGCGCTCAGCAAACTCGGCGCTCAGGCTCGCCATATAGCCGAGCTCGGTGGTACAGACCGGTGTGAAGTCCTTCGGATGAGAAAACAGGATGGCGTAACCATCTCCAATCCACTCGTGGAAGTTGATACTGCCCTCGGTAGTCTCGGCAGTGAAATCGGGTGCTTCATCGTTGATACGTAATGACATGACTTCCTCCAGGGGCATGGGCCCGCTGTCGTGGGAGGGACGAACCTCATTGCGGCACCGGCATCAGATGCTGGAGACACGCAGCTGGTCCCTGATCAGGAGGACCAATCTACTCCTGGGATTCACCGTTTTCAAGCGCTTCAGGCGGCCCCTCAGAGGAACACGCGGTGAAGTTGCTGCCTGCTGAGCATTCTATCCACTGAAACACCCGCATCGGCGGCATATTCCCGCCACTTGCCAACACCCCGACGAACTTCATCAATCATCAGCTTCGCCCGGCTGGAGGGGATATTAAAGCGCCGCGCCAGGTCATAAAATGATGGCGGCCATTCTCTTGCAGTATGCGGCACTCGCTCATGTCGATACCGGCCTCCCTGGCCATGCGGGAATAGGCGTACTCCATCCGGCCTAGCCGTCCGGCCTAACGCTGTGCCCGGCGCCAGGCTGCCGGTGTGGTGCCGGTCCAGGTGCGAAACGCGCGCCCGAAATTGGCCGGGTCCCGGTACCCCAGTCGATAGCCGACATCCGCGACGGAGTTGTGTGCTTGCTGCAACAAGGTGGTGGCACAGCGAAGTCGCGCCTCCTCCAGTAAAGTCTTGTAGGCGGTGTTCGCGCGCTTGAGACGCCGGATCAGAGTACGCGGGGTGATGTGGAGTTGTTCCGTGATTTGCTCCAGACCAGGCGGGTGCCCCGCATCCAGATTCCCGCTAAGCACTTCGTCAAAGTGGTTGGCCAGCAGGTTGCGAACCTGCGTTTCCGGGTTCTTGTCTCCGGACTGGCTGCTAATGATCTGCCGGCATTTGGCGATATTGGCGCGATAGGTACCCTCGTCGTACAGCGGAGATGGAATATGTTGCCAGGAGCGGGGGATACTGATAGCGGTGTGGGGGGCGTCGAAAAGGCAGCGTGTACCATAGATGGATTCCAGCTCCGGGGCATAGTCCGGTGCGGGGTAGGCGAAGCTGATCTCTACATTTTCGCCGACCGGGTGCCCGATAATGGTCTCAATCAGGGATTCCAGCACTTTCAGGGTGGTTTGCAGTATCCAGAAGCCATACTGGTCGTCGTTGCTAAGCTCCTGCATGGAAAAACGATAGTGCTGGCCCGCGGGTTCCAACCGGGCCGTGATCGATGTGTTCCGCACCGCATGATAATCCGCCATTACTTGCAGGGCCGCCCCCAGAGTGGGAGCACTCAGGGCTGCGAAACCCAGCGGTCCGTGGGTGCTGGCGCCCAACTGGGCACCGGTGCGGGCGGCCCAGCCCGGGTTATCGGTGACTGCATCGATATTGCGTAGCATCGTGGCCAGCTTGTCCGCGCTGACATAGTCCCGCTGCTGCAGGTCTGCTTCGCTGAGGTCGGTATCGGCCAGGACCTGTTCTGGAGCTAGCAGATTGGAGCGCAGAAACAGTAGTGCGTAGGCTGCTGCGGCGAAATAGGGGCTATCCATGAATCGATTATAGATCAGTGTCACTAAATGACTATAAATATGTCACTAAGTGAAATTTAAGGATCTGGCCGGGATACCTAAAATAGCGCCCATACTCACAGAGGAGGTATTCCCATGACGACGTATACCCTGCAACACCCCGACAAGGGATTGATCAGTTACACCGACAAGAAGCGCTACCTGTGGATAGCCTCGGTTATTATGCCCATCTTCCCCATGCTGGGAATATTCTGCTATTACCAGACCGGCTCCCAATGGGCGCTGGCGATTCCGCTGGTGTTCACCTACCTGGTGATACCGGTGCTGGACTGGCTGTTTGGCAGTGATGAAAACAACCCGCCCGAAGAGATCGTGCCGCAACTGGAGGAGGATCGTTATTACCGGATTCTCACCTACATCACGGTACCCATGCATTTCGGGGTGCTGATTGCCATCGCCTGGTTTGTAGGTACCCACGAGTTGACCATATGGTCTGTCATCGCAATGGCGCTGACCGCGGGCAGTTACAGCGGTCTGGGGATCAACACCGCCCATGAACTGGGGCACAAGAAGCCGCCTTTCGAACGCCTGTTGGCAAAACTCGTACTGGCGGTGCCCGCTTATGGTCACTTCTGTATCGAGCATAATCGCGGCCACCACACCCATGTGGCTACCCCGGGCGACCCGGCCAGTTCACGCATGGGTGAGAGCATCTACAAATTTATCTGGCGGGAGATACCCGGCGCCTTCAAGCGTGGCTGGGAGCAGGAAAAAGTCCGCCTGAACCGTTTGGACAAGAGCGTATGGAGCCTGGACAACGATATCCTGCAGTCCTTTGCCATCAGTGCGGTGCTGCAGGGCGGGCTGATTATTGCCTTTGGCTGGATCATGCTGCCGTTCCTGGCACTCCACAACTTCTGGGCCTGGTTCCAGCTGACGTCCGCCAACTACATCGAACATTACGGCCTGAAACGGGATAAGGACGCCAATGGCCGCTACGAGCGCTGTCAGCCGCACCACTCCTGGAACGCCAATTACATCTTCAGCAATATCGTATTGTTCCACCTGGAGCGGCACTCCGATCACCATGCTAACCCTACCCGCCGCTATCAGAGTTTGCGCAACTTTGAAGACTTGCCGGAACTGCCCAACGGTTATTACGGCATGTACCTGCTGGCCTATGTGCCCTGGCTCTGGTACCGGGTGATGGACAAGCGGGTGCTGGCCCTGCCGCATATCAATGGCGACCTGTCCAGGGTCAACATCGATCCCGACTGCCGGGAAGCCATAGTCGCAAAATATGGCCAGGGCGAATTGGTGGCCGCTTGATGGCTGTCCTGGAGTGCCCCGGTTGCCAATACCGGTATGATGAAGCACAGGGGGATGCCCATGAAGGGTATCCCCCTGGTACCTTGTTTGAGAGCCTGCCGGAGGAATTCACCTGTCCCGATTGCGGTGTGCGTTATAAGGAAGAATTCCAAAAATTGGTTTCCGATTAGCCGATAGCCAACATCCTGTCAAAAATGCACGCGTGCGCGGGTGCAGGTTTGACGGTTTTTTCGGGGCCGCAAGTGTGTGGTAAATCACAAAAAAGAGGGAATTCTACCCGCGTCGGCCCCGTTCATGTGGCTCCTGCCAAGCCAGTTGTGATTTAATGGGAAAGTATCAGTTTATTTGAGTCGTAGGTAACTGCCATTCAAGGATTTAGTCGCCATTGATCCTGCAAACCCTGATCACCGCCATCTTCTTCACCTACTTCATGGCCTGGCTGACACCTCGTTTCGGCCTGGTTGATAGTCCCGGCGGGCGCAAGGATCATCAGGGTGACATCCCGCTGGCGGGTGGTATTGCCATATTCCTCACGGTTGCGGTGTGCGGTTGGCAGTTGCACATTCCACTGTATACACCGCAGCTTATCCTGGTGGCCACAATTCCCTTCCTGGTGGGTGTGGTTGACGATCGGGTTCATATTCACGCGGGTTGGCGGCTGGTCATTCACTACGGCTGCGGCCTGGTGATGGCGACCTTCGGGGGTGTGGCTATTTACAACGTGGGTAAGCTGCTGACCTTTGGCGATATTTCCCTGTTGCTGTTGAGCGCACCCCTGACCGCGCTCTCGGTGGCCGGCCTGTGCAACGCCTACAACATGATTGATGGCATCGATGGCCTTGCCGCAAGCCTGGTGGCGATCCCATTGCTGGTGTTGCTGGCGTTGGCCGGCGCGGCGGGTCATCCAATGGCTTCGGTCCTGGTACTTCTGTTGATACCGCTGGGGGTGTTTTTATGCCTCAATCTTGGCCCGAACAAACCCTGGCTGCCGAAAGTGTTTCTGGGCGACGCGGGTAGCGTCACACTTGGGTTTATGCTCACCGCCTCACTGGTCTATTTCTCGCAAGGCGATCAGGCCGTGATCAAGCCGGTGACCGCGCTGTGGCTGGTGACGGTGCCGCTAATGGACATGCTTGCCACCATGCTGCGGCGGGTCAAGCGCGGTCTAAGCCCCATGGAGCCCGACAAGTCGCACTTGCACCACATTCTCATGCGCATGGGCCTGGGGCCGAGGCAAACGCTGCTGCTGATGCTGGGCTATGCCGCCGGCTGTGCGGTGCTGGGACTGGCATTGGAGACCATGCCTGAGAGTTTCAGTTTGTTGGTTTACCACCTGGTATTTTTTTGCCACTGCGGTTTTGTAATCAAGGCGCAGCGGATTGGCGGCGCAGTGCGGCGCAGGCTGGGTAAACCTCTTCTCAGCGAATAGTTGTTGCTTCGCGCAAGGCGCGGAGATATTGCTGGATGACAATATTCTCGTCAAATTTTTCCTCTACCAGTTTGCGTCCCGCCTGTCCCATGCGTTTTCGATCGGCGACTGGCATGGTAGCCATAGTGCGCATGGCTTCCCTGAGGCTTGATACATCGCGGGGTTCGCACAGCAAACCATTGTAGTCGTGCCGTATCACAGCGCGGCAGCCCGGAACGTCGCTGGTGATGGCCGGTATAGCCATCGCGTTTGCCTCTAATAACGACCTCGGAAGCCCCTCACGGTAGGAGGGGAGGA
>JAPUKZ010000454.1 GCA_027295405.1 Gammaproteobacteria bacterium | reverse complement strand
GTGCAGTGCGTTGCCTGCTGGAAGTGCGCTGTAGCAATGGCGGGGCCATTGCCCTGTATCGCAAACACGGTTTTACTGAGGACGGCGTGCGCAAAAACTACTATCCCACTGACGGCGGCCGGGAAGATGCCCTGCTGATGTCACTGAATTTGACGGTTTGACGATGAATATTTTACACACGGAATGGTGGTCTATTGCCATCGCCCCGGAATGGTGGACCGAACGGGAGGAAGACGCGGTTGTCATTGGCGACCGTGACGAGGTGGGGAGCATCCTGATCAGCACCCTGTGCAAGGATAACGGCGAGTTCCAGCGCTCTGAGCTGGAGCAGATTGCCGAGGATAATGCCGCGGCGGGTTGCCGCTGGCGGAGGGTATCCGCCGGAGATTTCAGCGGGATTGTCAGCAGCTACGAGGAAGAGGGGAGTGCGCTGCGCGAGTGGTATCTGAGCGCGGGTTCAGTGCTGTTGTTCGTCACTTATTGCTGTGAGCAGGAGCATGCGGGCATGGACGATGCGGCGGTGGACGAGATACTCGATACCCTGCAGGTGGCTGAAGCGTGAGGGTTGCAGTTGTGGCTTACCGCAGCCGGCTGCTATGAAATATTTCCGGTCAGCCGCACCCGCTTGGCACCTTTGACGGGCTGCTCCTTCAAGGCATCCTGGCGCGCTTTGAACTTCGCATCAATCAGGTTCTTGGCGGCGATGATCAGCCCGGTGAAAATAAATGCTCCCGGTGGCAGGATGGCTAGCAGGAAGTCCTTGTAGTCTGCCACCAATACGATTTTCCATTCCGCCGCGCCCGGCCCGAACAACAGGTCCATATTGGCAAACAGGGCGCCGGTGCCCACCAGCTCCCGCAGGGCTCCCAGCATGACCAGTATCAGGGTGAACCCGACACCCATGATGAAACCGTCGTAAACCGCGGGGAGCAGGGGGTTTTTGCTGGCGAAGGCATCCGCACGCCCCAGGATCACGCAGTTAGTGGTGATAAGTGGTAGGAAAATTCCCAGAATCTGGTACAGCTCATAGGTGAAGGCCTGCATCAGCAACTCGATGCAGGTCACCGCAGAGGCGATGATCATCACAAAGACGGGCAGACGCACCGCCTCGGAAACCACATTGCGTATCAATGACACCGCGGTATTGGAACACACCAGTACCAGGGTGGTGGCCAGACCCAGGCCGACGGAGTTTACCACCGAACCAGTGACGGCCAGCAGGGGACACAGGCCCAGTAACTGCACGATTGCCGGGTTGTTCTTCCACAGACCGTTTAGTGAGAGCTCCCGGTAGCTGACGTCAGCCATGCTTGTTCTCCAACTTCTGATCCTGCGCTGCAGGCGAGGCCAATAATTTTGCGCGATTAGCGTGGAAATATTCAAGGCTGCGTCGCACCGCCGCTGTGACCGCCCTGGGGGTGATGGTTGCCCCGGTAAACTGGTCGAACACGCCCTTGTCCTTCTTCACTTTCCACTTTGCGGGCAGGGGATTCGCCAGGGACCTGCCGTCGAAGGACAGTATCCAATCAGATTTTTTCAGGTCGACCTTGTCACCCAGCCCCGGTGTTTCCTTGTGGGCCAGGGCGCGAACCCCGGCGACGCTGCCATCGCCGTTGATACCGACGATCAGGTCGATAGCGCCGCTGTAGCCATCGGGGGCTGTGACCGGCAGGATGACTGCGATTGCAGTGCCATCCTGGCGGGCTACATATATGTTCTTGTCTGTGCGCAGTCCCAGCCCGGCGGCCTGCGGCCCCACCGCGATGCTGTCATCCAGCATGGAGTTGTTGTGCCGCTCCAGCGGGATGATTTCCAGCAGGGCTTTTTCCTGCGCCTGGCGTCGGGCCTCGACGATCTTGTCGCGGGTACCCAGATAGGTGCCGACGATGATGTTGGTGGTCAGTACCGCGAACAGACCCAGCAGAATGCTGTTGCGACGTATCGAACTCTGCATCATGACTCCGGGTCTCCATCTTTGCGGTGACCATAGGTGACCGGCTGGGTATAATAATCTACAAAGGGCGCGGCAAAGTTCATGATCAATACGGAGAAGGCAATGGCGTCCGGGTAGTCGCCCCAAACCCGAATGACGAAAACCAGGACACCAATCGCCGCCCCGTAAACCAGGCGACCGCGATTGGATACCGCCGAAGTAACCGGGTCGGTGACAATGAAAAATGCGCCGAACATGGTAGCGCCACTGAGCAGGTGGAACAGCGGCGAACCGGCGCTGGCGGAACTGCCGCCATCGTAGAACAGGGCGGCCAGCAGGGTCATGCTCACCAGCATCGCCACGGGTGCGTGCCAGGTAAAGATGCGTTTGTATAACAGCCAGATACCACCCGCCAGGAAGCCGATATTGGCCCATTCCCAACCCAGTCCGGCCCAGCGTCCAAACTGGGGGTTTTGCACCCACAGGTCTTCCAGCAGCAGGCTCTGGTTCTGTTTCAACAAGTCCAGGGGCGTGGCCATGGTAGTGACGTCGATGCTGGCCGGGGTGAAACAGGCTTGCAGCGCCTGCAACAGGCCGGGTGTGCCGGTCGGGTTGATGCCCGCCGGGGCAGCCCAGGTGGTCATTTCCAGGGGGAAGGAGATCAGCAATACCACATAGCCGACCATGGCCGGATTGAAGGGGTTGTAGCCCATACCGCCGTAGAGGTGTTTGCCGATCAGAATGGCGAATGCCACCCCGACTATGATCAGCCACCAGGGCGCGTAAGGGGGCAGAGCAATGCCCAGCAGAGTTGCGGTAACCAGCGCACTGGCGTCGTTCAGGTAGAAGCCCAGTGGTCGTTTGCGCAGTCTCAGGGCGGTGGCTTCGCAGACGACCGCCACCACGCCGCCCCACAGTATATTGACCAGGGTACCGAAACCGAAAAAGTAGGTGAGTGCGACCAGCCCCGGCAGGGTGGCCAACAAAACCGTGCGCATGACCGCCGCGGTGGTGAGCGGGCCGTGGGCGTGGGGGGAGGTGATGCGCATCAGGGCCATGCCGGATCAGTCTCCCAGTTCCCGCAGAGCAGTTTCGATCTGCTGCTTCTTGGCGCTGAGTTTCTCGATGGACTTGTGCAGTGCATCCACCGTGTCGCTGCCCTCCTGCTCGGCCTCGGCCAGTTTGCTGGTAACCGTTTGCAGGCGTTTCTCAACCGCCTCGTGGTTCTTTTGCAGCTGTTCCCGCGGCGACAGCGGCGGCGCTGCAGCGGCGTCTGCCTGCCGGGCCCTGGCTTTCTCAATGGCCGCCTGAGCAGTGTCCACTGCGGCAGTATCCGACGGGGCGGATCCTGGCGCGCTTGCATCAGTGTAAGTGGCCAGCTCGGTTTCGGCGGCTGTTATCTTCTCTCCCAGTTTGACCACGGTGGCTTCCAGCGCCTCAATGACCTTGTCCTGGGCACCGCTGGCGCGACTTTCCACCAACTTCTGTTCACTCTTGGCCAGGCGTTCACACAACTTGTTCAGAGTCTGGCGGGTCTTTTCCTCAGGGGAGGGTGCGCTGGCGTGCGCCCTTGCCGCTTTCGCTTTTTCGATGGCGGCCTCGGCGGGATCAGCGTTGCCGGCGGCAGTTTCGGTCAGCAGCTTACCGGCTTTCCTGGCCCGGGCCCGTTCGATGGCGGCCTGGATCAGGTCCTGTTCGCCATCTCCGGCGGCCGTCTGCCGGGCTCGTTTCTCGACGGCTGTCTTGCGCGCAGCGCGCTGGGCTTCCCGGGCGGTTGCCTCTTGCTGCAGGCGTTCCTGCCGCCCCTCAAACCGGGTACGCGAATGTTCCGATCGGGCGTGTTCGCGCCGCAACTGCATGATTTCGGCCTTGGATGCGCGATAGTACTGTACCAGCGGTATATTACTCGGGCAGACATAGGAACAGGCGCCGCACTCGATGCAATCGAACAGGTTATGGGTTTCCAGCTTTTCAAATTCCTTGCCCTGGGCGAACCAGTACATTTGCTGGGGTAGCAGGGATGCCGGGCAGGCTTCAGCACACAGTCCACAACGGATGCAGGCCTGGGCCGGTGGTGGCGTAGGCAGTTCCGCTGCGGTGGGTGCCAGCACACAGTTGGTGGTTTTCACGATGGGCACATCCGCGCCGGGTACTTCAAAGCCCATCATCGGGCCACCCATGATCAGGCGCGGGTTTTTACCCTGGTCGTAACCGGCTTGCTCCAACAGATAGCGCATCGGTGTACCCAGTAGTACCTCAAAATTCTGCGGCTGCTGCAGGGCCGCGCCGGTCACGGTGGTGATTCTGGAAATCAGCGGTTCCCCGTGCACCAGGGCCCGGTAGATGGCCACGGTACTGCCGATGTTCTGGCAGACGATTCCCACATCCGCGGGCAGGCCGCCGCTGGGCACCTGTTTGCCGGTGAGTATCTCTATTAGCTGCTTTTCACCGCCGGAGGGGTACTTGGTGGGAAATACGACGATTTCGACGGCACTGCTGGCGGCGGCCCGGCGCAGTTCCGCGATAGCTTCCGGTTTGTTGTCCTCAACCCCCAGCAGGGTTTCTTCCGGCTCGATGATGTGGGCCAGAATTTCTGCGCCGCGGATAATTTCATCGGCCCGCTCACGCATGAGGATATCGTCGGCGGTGATATAGGGTTCACACTCGGTGCCGTTGATGATCAGGGTCCTGATGCTGCCTTTTTCGGGATTCACGCCCAGTTTCACCGCAGCGGGAAAGCCAGCACCACCCATGCCCGCGATACCGGCATCGCGGATCAGTTGCAGCAGCCCGGATTTTTTTAGTTGGCGGTAGTCTGCCACGCCGCTGTGTTCAATCCATTCATCCTTGCCATCGCTCTCCAGTACGATGCAGTCTGCCGGCAGGCCGGAAGCGTGCGCGATGGGTCGCTCCTCGACGGCGGTAATGATTCCCGAGGTGGAAGCATGCTTGGGCACGCTGATAAAGCCGTCGGCGGTGGCGATCAATTGTCCCTTGAGTACGTGCTCGCCCAAGGTGACGACCGGCTCTGCGGGCGCTCCGATGTGTTGCGACAGGGGGAAAGTCAGCTCGGCGGGGATGCCGGCCTGCTGGATCGGGGTCTGCAGGGACTGGTGTTTGTTTTCTGGCGGGTGGATGCCGCCGTGAAAATCCCAGACCTTCCTCACGCTGCTTTTTCAACCCCGCCGCGGTCGGAGGCGATGATCAACTCATCGGGTATCGGCTTGGGCAGTCCCCAGTGCCAGGTGC
>JAPUKZ010000453.1 GCA_027295405.1 Gammaproteobacteria bacterium | reverse complement strand
TCCCACCGAACCCAGGGGCGACACACTCAAGGACTGGCTTTATTCAAACGCCCGAATTCGGGAGCGTTTGCCTGACGATGTGCTGGTGCTGCCGGCCCATGAGGCGCCTTTCTACGGTTTGCATGTGCGCCTCACCCAAATAATCGAAGCCCATGAGCGGGATCTGGATAATTTATACGAGCATCTGGCCGAGCCGCGCCGGCCGATTGATTGTTTCCCGGCGCTGTTTCGACGCGAGATTACCGAACACGTGTTACAGATGGCTACCGGTGAAACCCTGGCTCATCTGAATTGCCTGATCGGGAGGCGCATGATCCAGCGTGAACGTGACGAACAAGGTGTGGATTGGTATGTCCAGAAACCGGAGACCGCCCACTTCGGTTGAAGGCTCCGCCGCTTCCCCGGGGATTGCCAAAACCCTCGCTGGAGGCTAAGTTGTCGCTCTTCACACCGCAGCATGCAGCCGAGACAGGAATTAGCGATGGAAGAGTATTCACGCCGATTGGAATCCGTGCGCGCACAGATGGCCGAGTTTCGGCTGGATGCGCTGATCGTGCCCCGCGCCGACGAGTATCTGGGCGAATATATCCCCGCGCACAATGAGCGCCTGCGCTGGATCACCGGGTTTACTGGTTCCGCCGGTGTAGCCATAGTGCTGCGGGAATCCGCCGCCATTTTCGTGGACGGGCGCTACACCGAGCAGGTTCAGCAACAGGTGTCCTCCGAGCTCTTCGAGATTCTGCATCTGGTTGAGGAGCCGCACCTGCAATGGCTGGTGGAGCAACTGAATAGCGGCGCACGTGTGGGTTACGACTCGCGCATGCACCCGCTGCGCTGGCAGCAGCAGGCCAGTAAGACCCTGGGTAAGGCTTCGATCGAACTGATCCCAGTAACCGAAAATCTGATTGACCGTTGCTGGCTGGATCGCCCGCTGCCCGAGCTGCACCCAGCGATATTGTTGGAAGAAAAGTATACAGGCCAGGGCAGTGCCTCCAAACGCCAGGAAATCGGGGAACTGATTACGGCTGCAGGGGCGGACGCGGCCTATATTTTTGCCGCAGATTCGGTGGCCTGGCTATTGAACTTACGCGGGCGTGACGTGCCCTGCCTGCCGCTGGTGCTGGGCAGCGGACTGCTGTACGCCAACGGTGAAATGATGTTCTTCTGCGATCCGGAGAAAATACCCGAGGGCTTTATCGAACATGTCGGTGAGGGCGTGGAAGTGCTGGCGGAAACAGATATCGCCAAGGCTTTCGCCGCACTGGCCGGCAAGACCATTATGGCGGATCCCCAGACCGCCAATGCCTGGAGCCAGTTGGCGTTGAAAAACGCCGGTGCGGTACTACTGGGCGTCGACGATCCGGTGATCCTGCCCAAGGCCTGCAAGAGTGATATTGAAGTGCAGGGTATGCGCAACGCGCATATCCGTGACGGCGTGGCCGAGGTGCAGTTTCTGGCCTGGCTGGATACAGAAGTGGCGGCCGGTAATCTTCACGATGAAGCGGTGTTATCTGACAAGCTGTACGCTTTTCGCGCCAGGCAGGATCTGTTTCAGGAAACCAGCTTCGATACCATCTCCGCGGCTGGGCCCAACGCGGCGATGGCGCATTACAACCATGTTAACGGTACCCCGGCCGACCTGATGAAGGACACGGCATACCTGGTGGACAGTGGCGGGCAGTATCTGGATGGCACCACCGACATTACCCGCACCGTGGCCATCGGCGACCCCGGTGAAGAAGTGCGGCGCATGTTTACACTGGTGCTGAAGGGTTGTATTGCTCTGGACAAGATCCGCTTTCCCGATGGCACCACCGGCGGGCAGCTCGACATACTGGCACGGCAGTTTCTCTGGCAGCAGGGTTTTGACTACGACCATGGCACGGGACATGGTGTGGGAAGTTTTCTGTCTGTGCACGAGGGGCCGCAGCGCATCGGCAAGGTGGTCAGTGATGTCGCCCTGAAACCGGGCATGGTAGTGAGCGATGAGCCGGGCTACTATAAAACAGACCGCTATGGCATGCGCTGCGAGAACCTGGTGGTGGTCACTGAAATCGGGAAGATGGAGGACACCGGGCGACCCTGGTATGGCTTCGAAGTCCTGACCATGGTGCCCTTCGACATGCGCATGATTGATGTGGCTCTGCTCACCCCGGCAGAGTTGAATTGGTTGAACAGCTATCACAGCAAGGTGCTGGCAGTGATTGGTCCACTGCTTGAGGGTTCGGATCTCCAATGGCTGGAAGCTGCTACCAGCCCACTGTGAAAAATATGAAAAATAGGGGGCGTAGCACGGTTTTGTGCTGTGAGAGGCGTACCGCATCCGCAATATTCAAAACCTTGCTACGTCCCCTATTTTTCTGGACTCGAACAGTGCTCGCAGAAGTATTGGCAGTACCCGTGCTGGTGGAGCATAGCTTGACGACTGAATGGGTAGCAACGAAAAGTCGTGCTTCGGGAGCTTTTCCGCATTCCCTCCCAATCTGCTAGGATAAACTCAAGGTCCCAGGAGAATAATAAGATGGCAGCAGCCGGGGGTGGCCACGAGCAGTGGTCTTCAAGATTTGGATTTCTGATGGCCTCGGTGGGCTTTGCCGTGGGCCTTGGCAATATCTGGCGTTTTCCCTACATTGCCGGTGAGAACGGCGGTGCCGCTTTCGTGCTGGTGTACCTGATCTGCGCGGTTGGCATTGGTGTGCCTATCCTGATGGCCGAGCTGCTGGTGGGACGACGCGGCAAGATGAGTCCGCCAAAATCCATGCGCATTGTCGCTGAGGCCGGGCAGAAATCGTGTCACTGGCAGTGGGTAGGCGGCATGGGCCTGTTGGCTGCCTTCACCATCGAAGTTGTCTACGCGGCCATCGTGGGTTGGGTGCTTTGGTACTTGTTCAAAGCCGTCACTACAGGTTTTACCGGTGTCGATGCCGATATGGCTGAGGCGCAATTTACGGCAGTATTGGCGGACCCCATTGGCATGGTTTTCTGGACCCTGGTCGGATTGGCGATCACCGGCCTGATCGTTTATGCCGGGGTGCGAAAGGGTATCGAGAGGACCGTTACGGTGTTGATGCCGATGCTGTTTGCCCTGCTGGGTTTTCTGGCCATCTACAACATCTTCGCCGGGGGCATGGCTGAGGCCATCGCCTGGCTGTTCACCCCTGATTTCAGCAAGATCACACCCACCGTGTTCCTGGCGGCGATCGGACAGGCCTTCTTCTCCATCGGCGTGGCCATGGGCGGGATGATGACCTTTGGAGCCTATTTACCGAAGGATGTCTCCATTCCGAAGTCGGTGATTATTATCGTGATAGCCGATACCGGCGTCGCCTTGCTGGCGGGCCTGGTAATATTTCCGGCGGTGTTCAACAACGGTCTGGACCCGGCTGCGGGCGTCGGCTTGATCTTCCAGACCCTGCCCGTGGCTTTCGCGCAGATGCCCGGGGGTTACCTGTTCAGTATTTTGTTCTTCCTGTTGTTGGCGGTGGCTGGTATCACCTCCATGGTCGGCCTGATCGAGTGTGTGATCGCCTGGATGGAAGATCATTACGGCTTTACCCGGCACCATAGCGCCATGATGGTGGTGGGTTCCGTCGCGGTGCTCAGCGTACTCAGCGTGCTCTCCTATAACGTGCTGTCTGATTACCAGATGTTTGGTCGCGATCTCAATGGCGTGCTGGACTATTTCTCCAACCAGATCCTGCTGCCGGTGGGTGGTTTCCTGATTGCCTTTTTCGTGGGCTGGTTCGTCCACAAGCAGGTCAGCAGTGAGGAACTGGCATTCGGTAACCCGATGCTGTTCAAACTCTGGCATTTCCTTATTCGCTTCGTGGTACCGCCCGCGGTACTGATCATTTTTGTTATGGGTGTAAGCGAATAAGCGCTCCGGAGAGCGGTCATGCTCGCGCTATTGAGTGATTTTTTGTGGAGTAAGATCCTGATCATCGGCCTGATGGGGGTCGGTATCTGGTTTACCGTCGCTTCGCGTTTTGTGCAATTCCGTTTTTTTGGCCGCATGTTTTCCTCCCTGCGCCGCGGGCTGCACCATCAAGCAGGTCACCTGAGTTCCTTCCAGGCACTGATGGTCAGTGTCGGCGGACGGGTTGGCGCTGGCAATATCGCCGGGGTGGCCGTGGCGATTACCCTGGGCGGCCCCGGCGCTATCTTCTGGATGTGGCTGATCGGCCTGATGGGGATGGCGACCAGTTTTTTTGAGTGCTCCCTGGCGCAACTGTACAAGCATTCCGAACCCGATGGGACTTACCGTGGGGGGCCTGCCTATTATATGGTGCAGGGCCTGGGACAGCGCTGGATGGCGGTCATTTACTCGGTCCTGCTGTTGGTGACCTTTGGCCTGGGCTTCAATGCCGTGCAATCTTATGTCGTGGCCACCTCGGTCGAAGCGTCCTTTGGGATTCCACCCTGGGCAACGGGTTTGGCATTGGTGGCGGCGCTGGCGCTGATCATCTTCGGCGGCATCAAACGGATATCAGAAGCGGCGGAGATCATTGTCCCGATTATGGCAGGTGGCTACTTGCTGATGGCGCTGGTGGTGCTGGCAATGAACTTCAGCGAGATTCCGGCAGTGCTGATGCACATCGTCAAAAGCGCGTTCGGGCTGGACCAGGCGGTAGGTGGAGGTCTGGGCGCAGCGGTGATGCAAGGTGTGAGAAGGGGATTGTTCTCCAATGAAGCGGGACTTGGCAGCGCTCCCAACGTAGCAGCGGTGGCCTATGTTCCCCATCCGGTTGACCAGGGCCTGGTGCAGGCGTTGAGTGTGTTCATTGACACGCTGGTACTGTGCACTTGTACGGCGCTGATCATTCTCCTGTCTGACAGCTACCAGCCTGGCGCGGACGCGGTTAATGGTATCGCCCTGACCCAGCACGCGCTGGCCAGTCACGTCGGCAGCTGGGGCGATAAATTTGTCAGCTGTGCACTGGTGTTGTTTGCTTTCAGTTCTATTCTCTACAACTACTACCTGGGGGAGAACAGCCTCAATTTTTTCAGCGATGAAAACCAGACCCTCTTCAAAGGTTTTCGGGTCATGGTGCTGGGCCTGGTATTGTGGGGCTCGATGCAGGATCTGGGTACCGTATTCGGCTTTGCGGACCTGACCATGGGATTGCTGGGGGTGGTCAATCTTTTCGGAATCGCGTTGTTGTCAAAAACTGGGCTGCGCTTGTTGCGGGACTATGATGAACAGTTGGCAGCCGGCAAGACCCCGCGCCTGGATCCGGACAAGTTCAGCGATCTGGAGATAGATCCCGTCGCCTGGCGGGATTAGAGCATTACTTTCCAGGGGCCATGATCGCGGGGAAATCGTCATCCTTCCCGGCGTGTTTCAATAGCCGTTGAGCGTGGCGTAACGATCCTTGTGATAGCCGGAATCTCCCAACAGCTGCATGGCCACGCGGGCGCGCTTGAGGAACAGGCCGATATCCAGTTCGTCGGTAACACCGATGCCGCCGTGCATTTGCACCGCTTCATTGGTGACCAGTTTGGCGACATCATTCAGGCGGGTCTTGGCCAGGCTGGCCATCATTGGCAGTTGCTCCGGGTTCTCGTCCACCGTGGAACACGCCTGCAGGACCACCGATTTGGATAATTCAAGTTCGGTATACATCAATGC
>JAPUKZ010000452.1 GCA_027295405.1 Gammaproteobacteria bacterium | reverse complement strand
TCCGTCCGGCGTTACAATCTCGACGGCGAGCAGATTGTCGATGGTCATGCCGTATTTGCCGCGCAACCAACCGTAGCCGCCCCCGGTTGTCAGACCGGCCACCCCGGTGGTGGACACGACACCGGAGGGAGCCACCAGCCCGAACGCCTGTGTTTCGTGATCGACGTCGCCCAGCGGTGTGCCACCCTGCACCCAGGCCACCCGCGCCTTGGGATCGACGCGGACAGTGTTCATAAGCGACAGATCGATCATCAATCCGCCGGCACAGACAGCATTGCCCGCCACGCCGTGACCACCACCGCGGACTGCAGTCAAAATACGATTTTCGCGCGCAAAATTTACGCATTGAATGACGTCGGCTACACCGGTACAGCGCGCGATCAAGGCGGGACGCCTGTCGATCATTTCATTGAAGATGGCGCGCGCTTTATCGTACCCACTGTGCGCCGCGGTCAGGACATCACCCCGAATGGCCGACTCGAACTGCTGCAAGCTTGCATCATCCAGGTATACTCGATCCTTGTCGAGCGTCGTCATTTCAATCATTAGTGGACCTCCTTTGTTAAGGACTGGCATTGGATGCCGGAAACGTTAACCTGGGTACTCTATATTGGGCTAGGCCTTCAATGAATATAGTTGTGTTTAGAAATAGCGCTCTATATTAAATTACGATTAAATTTATCCCTACAATGAATGGCACTTACTTAAGGCTTGTAGGGCCGAATTCATTCGGCCATCTATCCGATTGCCACCACAGTTTGTCGAATAAATTCGACCCTACATTTGGAACGGAAGTCGTTGTTTCCAGCATAAGTAAGTGCCAGTCATCCCTACAATCACTAGTGTCCCAATGTTTAATCAAACAAAATCAACTGGTTAGGAGATTTTGTCTGTCTCGTAACGTAACCGCTCTCGGAAAGTACCTGGTTTAAAGGCATTTTCTCGAAAATGGTTTCACTCAACATCTGTAATATTGTGTAAAGGCTGGCATCGAGGTGCAACCGCTTCGCGGTGAATGCTTTCCCGTTATCCGACGACATTACGTGCACGAACAACCGTGTTACATCGTGAGGCGTGTCGATGGCACACCCCTGTCTTTTCCGGTCTGGATGACCGGGCCTGCTGCGGCGCTGATCGAGATTGTCCATCAGCCCTGTCTGCCACTTACCGCACTGCTTGAACTTCGCCGGTTGACAGCGATCCGGGTATCCTCATTGGATTCCAGCAAGGCTAAAGGAGAGCAAAATGCCAGATCACATGAGAAGACGAAGAAATCTGTTCGGCGAGGTGGACACAAGCCATCTCCCACCACTGGAAGAAAAGCTCCAACAGAAGCTTACACTGCTGGCGGAGCGCAGTTTCCTGGACTGCCAGCTCGAGCCTGACGCAGAGCTGCGACGGGCGCAGTGCCTCTATCTGCTGGAGACACTGCCGGGCGAAGTCCCCGCGGTGAGCGTGATGGGTGGATTAGGGAGCCTCTGAACAAGTCTATGGCGCCTCTGGCTTTCAGGCGCGGTTTTTTACCGGCAACAGCGCACCGTGTATGCCGCTGGCAGCATCTGTCGCCAGGAAACAAATGACACTGGCCAACTGATCCGGTGTTACCCACTCACTGTAGTCGGCCTCGGGCATGGCTTCCCGGTTGGGCGGGGTGTCTATGACGCTGGGCATAACGCAATTCACGTTAATGCCCCGGTCTTTCAATTCTGCTGCCATGCTTTCTGTTATCCGCATCACCGTGCTCTTGGCTGCAATATAAGGGGCCAACAGGGCATTTCCGGTCACCGCCCCGGCGGCCCCAATATTGATGATTCGACCCTGGCCACGCGCGAGCATGCCCGGAACAGCGGCGCGCACACCGTTCAACAGGGTGCGCACATTGATGTCGAACATGCGCGTCCAGTCGTCTTCGCCGGTTTCGTGCACCGCCGTGCCCATGGCAAAACCACCGGCGGCGTTGCAGAGCACATCTATGGGCTGCAGTTGCTCGAAACATTCGCGGGTGGCCTGTTCGTCGAACATATTGAGTTCGTGCAGGCTCGCCCGGTCGGCGGGAAGCTCCCTGAGATCCTCGCCAAAAACGATGTCCAGCAAAACCAGGTTGGCGCCCTGTGCCAGGGCTTCCCTGACTACTGCCCTGCCCAGGTTGCCGTTGGCGCCGCTGACTGCGACGGTCTTGTTTTCAAGTGTCATAGAGTTCTTCCGTTTAAATAGTTATTCGTCGGCCTGTATGCTCACCCGGTCCGGGTAGAACGCAATATGGCCCCTGATGGCGGCCGCCTCGGCTATGGGGTTTTGGTAGGCCCAGGCCAGGTTTTCATCGCTGGCCCCGTCGGCGTGGAAATTCCAGTAGGAAGCCTGCCCCTTGAACGGGCAGTGACTGCTATGCTCATTGCTTTGCAGCCAGTCCATCCTCACGTCGGCGACCGGGAAGTAATAAACCGGGTTGTGTCGGGTTTCTTCCAGTAGCAAGGCATTCTCGCTGTCCGCCAACACCCGTTCGCCGTAGCAAGCGCGCACCCGACCGGGCCAGGGCCTGGTCGTCACCTGGTGGGAGGGGGCGCTCTTGTCGTCTGCATTCGAGTCTGACATAATTATCCTCTAATAAACACCATTGTTGATTTATAGTATACTTTACCCGCGGCACTCGATTGCCGCGGCACTCGATTGTTGTCAACCAGTGCCGCTGAAGTCAACCGAGCGGAGCCTGGTAACCATGAGCTGTAGCGTAGACGAAATGATCGAAAAATTCGAGGTCCCTGAACTGGCGCCGAATCGCTTCCTCGCTGAGCCTCTTAGCGGGGGCCGGGGCGTGGTGGATGGCCACCAGCTGCTGGCCCAGGACCTGGAACCCGCGGTAAAGGCCCTGCACGACGGCCAGTCCATAGTTATCGCCCCGGAGGGAACCCGCAGTAACTCGGAAAAACTGGGGGCGTTCAAGAAGGGGGCATTTCATATCGCCAGGCGGGCGTACCAATTGTGCCCTTTGTGGTGCACAACGCCATCGATATTGCGCCGCCGGGGTTTTTCTTTGTCTATACTGATTGGACTAGTCTGGAAAGGATTCCAGCATGGCCATGGCAAGGGTTGCTGATGAGTCAGTGTTTCCGGGATCTGGCTGGCTTTTTGCGCCTGGTCGTCTTGCCGCGGGGAGATTTCTTTCTTAGCTTGGGTTTTTCCGGGGCGATAATTGCAGTTTCGAGTTCATCCATTGCGTCCGCCATGAAGTCCGCTATCTCCTGCGCGCCAGGGACTGCCAGGGCATCTGTTATCACTGCATAGTCCATTCTGCCGCTAAAGGAGCTGAATGTGATATTAATTGCGGTGCCCCCCGCCAGAGTGGATACAGGATAGCTGCGAATCATCTCGGCACCACTCAGGTAGCAGCGATAGTCCGGTCCTGCGACATTGGAGACATTGACGCTGGTCAGGGGAGGTATGTAACGGGACAGCGGCGATTTGGATAAGAGAGTAGCAGCACCGCCAATCAGCACAAGGTAGTTCATTAATGCCTCGCGAGACATGTGCTTTGCCTCATCCTTGGCATCTCTCGAGGAAATGTGAACTTGTCGCAGGCGCTCCCCTATTTTCAGCGCTGAATCCCCCAATTTTATGGATATCGCGGCTATCTGGGTGGAAGCATCAGTGTCACCCTCCTTCCTGACTGCCATCGGGCAGGCAGCGACCAACTGTCCGTCCGGAGTTTCGCCATGTAGTTGTGAATAACGATCCAGTGCTGCGCCCACAAGGGTCAAAGCGACTTCATTGATGGACACTTTCTCCTGCTTGGCAATGGTCTTGAAACGGTCGAGCCCGGTCGCGCCAAGACCTAGATGTCGGGTGGCGAAAACCGGTTTGTTGAACAGGGAATTTGGCGCGGAGAAGGGCAGTGGTGCCTCCCGTTCGAGGTGCCCTCGTGCCTGCTTGACTGATCGACTGATGGCCTGTGCGATATCCATCATGGCCTTCGCCTGGGTGCCCAAGCCTTTCCCTGTCTCACTGAGGCGTTTGCTTAGAGAAGGGTCCCGATCATCCTGGAAGGGTGCAAACAACGGTCCCCAAAGAGGGCGAACTTCCAGGTCCTCCGGTGTTTTTGCCATTGACGCCTCAAAGCGCAGAATAGCCGATGCACCATCGATATAGGCATGGTGTACTTTCCAGTAGACGGCAAAGCAATTATCCTCCAGGCCCTCGATGACATAGGCAATCCATCCCGGTCGGCTCCGGTCCATTATTCCCGCGTGCAGGTCCATAACCATATCGATCAGTTGCTGCTGTGTGCCCGGTTGCGGCACGGCCGCATGACGAATGTGATAGGAGGAGTCGAAATATTCTGCCTCAGCCCACTTTGGCATGCCAAACCGGGGAAAGACAGGATAGTAATTAAAGGGAGGGCCGACTTCGCTCTCGCGATATGCCTTCAGGACGCGCTGGATGATATCAGAACAGGAACCATTAACGGGTTCGAAAATCTGGAGAATGCCCACATGGGTGGGAGCGTCCACGGATTCAATCAAATAGGACATTAAGTCCATCAGGGGAATGTTTTTTACAATCCTTTTCACTTTATCTCCTGTTCGGGTACGGTGGCATTTGCTGATCGATTCTATGACCGGGCGTCAGCGTTGGCCTTATCCTTGATAATAGCTGCTGCCCGCTGACTTCGCTTCGCCGTCGTAGTTCTTCGATTTATCTTCTTCCCACCAGAGTAGCCCAACTGCAAAAGCCAGCTCAAAGGGCTCATGGCATGAATCCGTCGAGCGATAGGGTCAGGTTAAAGAGGGAGGTGTAGTGCAGCAACGTGCATAACCAGAAAACTCGAGAGGATTCCAGGTTTCGACGGGTGGTTTGTTACGTGCTAAGCGGGGTTCAGCAGAGGCCTTACTTCCCGCGCAAACTTTTCTATCTGCTCATTCCGATCCTGGAAAGGGCCGGTTAAGTCCAGTACGAAATGGCGACAACCTGCTTGTGCGTATTCGTCGACGCGCTCCGCTACATCGGCGGGCGAGCCCAGGGCGGCGTATTTTTTCGCCGCCTCCCTGAAATCCATCGCATAGCGGGTGGACAGGTGTTCGGTGGCGTGATCCAGCGCCTGTTCATAGCTGTCATCCACACGCATGAACAGCAGGTGCCCGCTGCCGAAAGATTCGAGGCTGCGCTGTGCCGCGAGCGCCGCTGCTTCGATGGCCTGCAGCGCATCCCGGTACATGGCCGGCGTCACCACGTAGGAGATCCAGCCATCTGCCATGGTGCCCGCCCGCTTCAGTGCGGGCGCTGAGCGACCACCGGTCCAGATGGGTGGGCCCGAGGGAGTCGTGCAGGCGGGTTTCATGGTGACATTGTCGAAGGGGTAGAACTGGCCGTCGTTGGAACAGGTCGCGCCAGTGAGAAGTTGTTTCAGTACCGGTATCGCTTCCGACATGCGTGCCCCGCGCTCATTGCGGGGAACACCGGTTGCCGCCCATTCGTTGGGGAATTCGCCACCTACGCCGGTACCGAAAATCAGGCGTCCAGCGGTCAACTGGTCCAGGGAAGTCAGCTGTTTCGCCACATGTACCACGTGCCGCATGGGCAGGAGGTAGACCCCGGTCCCGAAGGTGAGGGTTTCACTCATTCCCGCGGCCTGGGCAATTTGCAGTAAGGGATCCAGGATGGGGACGGGAAATTCCACATGATCGCCTACCCAGATGGAGTCATAGTCAAGGCGTTCGGCCAGCGCGACCGTGCTGCGGCACATCGCCGGGTTGGCCATTACCGTGATAAAGCCAAAGCTCAAGTCAGGGGCGAGGGGCAGGGCCATTGGTTTTCTCCTGTGGGTTAATCAAACGGTTACGGCCGCGATTTCGCCCGGCGCTTGCAGTTTGAGTGCGGTGATCACCTTCATGACAATAGTATACTCAATGATAGCGGGGGTACCTGCAAGTTATGGGGCGTGGATGCCATTCAGTAGTCACAATCGACCACCCCGCCACGCCGCCATCTTTGCCTACACAGAGAAGGCGGGGATCATCGGTAGGCTGGCGCGCACCCAGAGTTATATGGGCGGGTTCTGCCCGAGTACGAGCAGGAGGAGCGTGAGCGGGTTCGCAGCGATGGGCTGCTGGATTAGACCGGGGCTCACCACCATGCTACGGCGAAAGTACGTAAGTCTGG
>JAPUKZ010000451.1 GCA_027295405.1 Gammaproteobacteria bacterium | reverse complement strand
TATATCGGTAACGTTGGCCCTATAAAGACCAGTTATAAAAAACACGGATATTACATAACTCATTGTTTTTACTTGTTTTTGTATGTGTTGGCACGACCTGTGCAGTTGAAGGGGCGGCTACAACATAAAAATATAAATCTGCCGTAATAACAATAACATTTCAAACTATGGACCTGGATGGGGAAAACTCTGTTTTCCCCTTCGTTCCAACTTTCCTTGCAACAGCAAGCGCTTAGCCGATTCGCCAAGCGATCCGCGGGTAGCCCAGTGGACAATGTTACCGCTGGCGTCATTCAGCGGGATGTTAGGCATTTGGGTAACAGCGGCTGGCAAGAGCTATAAAGTTAACTGCATAGGATTTTTATAACTGTTTGATTTAATAAGAAAATAGTGTTGTATGCACTGATGTGCTTACAACTGCCAGATAAGAATAACCACTAACTTAGAAATAAAAATAAGCCTCGATAGATAGAGACCTGGATGGGGAAAACCACGTTTTCCCCGTCATCCTTACCTTGTGATAGACTGCCCTCCCCTCCGCTGGAGCTGACTTATCGAAACATGACATCCGCAATTGAGGCTGCGACCCGAATTCCCCGGGACAGCCACCCTATCTCTCGCACGAATATTAGCGACAGCGCACTCAAGGTCATGTCCCGACTTCGCAGTCAGGGATACCAGGGGTATCTGGTCGGCGGCGCGGTGCGTGATCTGATGTTGGGCAACCAACCCAAGGATTTTGATGTCGCCACCGATGCCACCCCGGAGCAGGTGCACGAATTGTTCCGCAACTCCCGCATCATTGGCCGCCGCTTCAAAATTGTGCACGTGCGCTTCGGCCGAGAGATTATCGAGGTCACCACTTTCCGCGGCCACCACGACGATGTCGAGCCCGAGGAAAAACCCAAGGAAACACAGCGACAGGCACGCCAGGCTGCCAGCGGTATGCTGTTGCGTGACAATGTCTACGGCAGTCTGGAGGATGACGCAATCCGTCGCGATTTCTCTGTCAACTCCCTGTATTACTGCAGCAGTGATTTCAGCGTCTTTGATTATGCCCAGGGCGTACGCGACCTGGAGCAACGCCAGATCCGCATCATCGGCGACCCGGAGAAACGTTACCGGGAAGACCCGGTGCGCATGTTGCGAGCCATCCGCTTTGCCGCCAAGCTCGACTTCGATATAGAAGCGGATACCGCCGAACCCATCGCCGATCTGGCGTACATGCTGGAAGCAGTTCCCGCAGCACGCCTCTTTGACGAGATGCTCAAACTGTTCATGGCGGGATACGCCCTGCGCACCTTCACCCTGCTGCGTGAATATCAACTGCTGGATCACCTGTTCCCTGCCACTGCCAGCGCACTGGACGAAACACCCTACGCCCTGGCACTGATCGAAGCAGCCATGCGCAGCACCGACGAGCGCATCGCCGCCGACAAATCAGTCACACCCGCCTTCATACTCGCCGCCCTGTTATGGCCGCCGACGATACAGCTTATGCGGCAGATCGAGGACACCGGTGCAGCGCCGCTGGCGGCGTTACAGGAAGCAGCCCAAACCATCGTCTCGGAACAAATCCACCACATTGCCATTCCGCGCCGCTTTACCATGCCCATGAAAGAAATCTGGGAATTCCAGCTGCGCTTGTTAAAACGCCGTGGCAAGCAGGTGAACTCGATGGTGGCCCACCGGCGTTTTCGCGCCGCTTACGATTTCCTGTTATTGCGGGAAGCCTCCGGTGAAGACCTGGACGGACTGGGCAAATTCTGGACCGAACTACAGGAAAAACTGCCGCCAGCCCCGCCCGGTGGTGAAGCGGATGACAGTAGCGAAGAAGAAGCGCCGCGCAGGCGCAGACGCCGGCGGCGCCGACCTCGCAAGCAATGACCATCAGCTACATCGCCCTGGGCAGTAATCTGGGCAATCCCGCAGAACAGATAGCGTCTGCCCTGCAGGCTGTGGCGAAATTGCCAGAATGCGAGCTGCTGGCCCAATCGCCCTGGTATCGCAGCGTCGCGATCGGCCCCGGCCAGCAGCCCGACTACATCAACGCCGTGGCCCAGCTGCAGACGCAGCTGACGCCCTGGCAACTGTTGCACGCCCTGCAAGCCATTGAAAACGCCCACGGTCGCGAGCACCACCAGCGCTGGGGCGCGCGCACCCTGGATCTGGATATTTTGCTGTACGGCTCAAAAACCGTAACCGATTCCGAGCTCGACATCCCCCACCCGCGGTTGCAGGAACGCAACTTCGTGCTGTATCCACTATTTGACCTGGCACCGAATCTGGCTCTTCCCTGTGGCACCACAATTGGTTCATTATTAGCGCGCTGCCCACGGCAGGGCTTGCGGCTTTATCAGGAGAACTGAGTGACCCAGGCTAACACGCTGTCCGGTATAGAACTCAAGGGGCGCAAGCCGCCACTTTTTGTCGCAGTGGAAGGACCCATCGGCGTCGGCAAAACCACCCTGGCCAAACGTCTCGCCGAGAGCTTTAACTATCAGGCCCTGCTGGAGCGGGCCGACGAGAATCCATTTCTGGAACGCTTCTACCGGAACCGCAAGCAGGCGGCACTGGCGACCCAGCTATTTTTCCTGTTCCAGCGCGCGCAGCAAATCCAGGATATGCGCCAGAACGACATCTTCGAACCGGTCCGTATCGCCGACTTCCTGATCGAAAAAGACCCCTTGTTCGCACGCATCAACCTCGACCTTGATGAGTACCGGTTGTACGAAAAAGTGTTTCAGCAATTGACTATCGACGCACCGCAGCCGGATCTGGTGATCTATCTGCAAGCCCCCACCGACATACTGCTCCGGCGCATAGAAGATCGCGGCGCCGACTACGAACAGCACATTTCCAGAGACTATCTGGAGTCGCTGAACGAAGTGTACAGTGAATTTTTTCTGTATTACGATGGCGCTCCACTGCTGATTGTGAACGCCAGCGAAATAGATCTGGTCAACAGCGAGCAGGATTATCTACAGTTGGTGGACTACATGCTGGACATACGCAGAGGCCGTCACTACTACAACCCGACTTTTTTCGGATAGGCGACAGCTATGGGCAATGTCACCGTCAAGACCCTGCAAGACCTGAAGGAAAACGGCGAGAAGTTCTGTTGCATTACCGCCTACGACGCCACCTTTTCCCGCCTCATTTCAGAAGCCGGCGCTGAAACCATGCTGGTGGGAGATTCCCTGGGTATGGTATTGCAGGGCCATGACAGCACCGTGCCGGTAACCCTCGATGATATGGCCTACCACACCGAGTGTGTCGCCCGTGGCAACCGCGGCGCGCTGGTCATCGCTGATATGCCGTTCATGGCCTATAGCACTCCTGAACAGACCCTGGACAGTGCCACCGCCCTGATGCAGGCCGGCGCCCACATGGTGAAGATGGAAGGTGGCACCTGGCTGAGCGAAAGCATCCAGATGCTGGTGCAGCGCGGTACACCCGTATGCGCCCACCTCGGCCTTACCCCGCAATCGGTCAACGTGTTCGGCGGCTACCGGGTTCAGGGTCGCACCCCGAAGGGCGCCAAGAGCATTCTCGCCGATGCGGTGGAAATCCAGGATGCGGGAGCTTCCCTGCTGGTACTGGAATGTGTACCTACCCCACTGGCCACCGATATCAGCGAGAAACTGCGCATACCGGTAATCGGAATCGGCGCCGGTCCGGGCACCGATGCCCAGGTGCTGGTGATGCACGATATGCTCGGTTTGTCAGAGCACAACGCTCGCTTCGTGCAAAACTTTATGACCGGCCAGGACAGTATTCAGGGCGCGCTGAAAGCCTTTGTCGGCGCGGTCAAATCCGGCAGCTATCCCCGCACCGAACACGGCTACGAATAAACCCCACCCGTAGTAATCCATGCCGAGTAAGTAAGTACTTGCTTCACGTGTTACCGTAACAAATGACGCCAAAAGAAGCATAAAAATGCTTCTTTTGGTAACAAAAAAGCATGAATAATTGATGGAAACCCGTTGAACACCCCATCCGCATGAGGCATACTCGCGCCAAAGAGCAAAGAAGTGGGAATATTACCAAAACAAGCCAGTTGTACGGGGTTTCAGCAGATTACCTAACCGAGGGTGTGTATGCGAACTTACTCAACTAATTTACAGTTGCAAAAAGCCATCCGCGAAGCGCGCCAGGCGGGCCACTCTATTGCGTTTGTGCCCACCATGGGCAATCTCCATGAAGGTCATCTGGACCTGGTTCGCAAGGCACGTCGCCTGTGCGACATCGTGGTGGTCAGCATTTTCGTAAATCCCATGCAATTCGGCGCCGGTGAAGACCTGGATGCCTACCCCCGCACCCCTTCCGCCGACAAGGAAAAGTTATTCGCGGAGGGCGTGCAAATTCTGTACACACCTTCCTGTGAAGAAATCTACCCCGAAGGTCTCGATACCCAGACCCAGGTCCAGGTTCCCGATCTGGCCGACACCCTCTGTGGCGAGAACCGGCCCGGCCACTTCACGGGCGTTGCCACCGTGGTCAGCAAACTATTCAACATTGTGCGCCCGGATGTGGCGATATTTGGTGAGAAGGATTTCCAGCAGTTGTCCATAATTCGCAAGATGGTGCTGGATTTGTGCATGCCCATCGAAATTGTAGGTGTGCGCACCGCCCGCGAGGAAGATGGCCTGGCCCTGAGTTCACGCAACGGTTACCTGACCGCCAGTGAGCGCGCGATTGCACCCAAATTAAACGAAGTACTGACCGAATGCCGGGAAGCTATCGCCTGTGGCTTCGATAATTTCCACGAACTCGAGGTTCACGCCCAGCTCAAGCTGATACAGGCCGGATTCGAGCCGGATTATTTCGAGATCCGCGATGCCCGCACCCTGCGCGAGGTCACCGAAGAAACCGAGGAACTAGCCATCCTGGTCGCCGCCAAACTGGGCAAGCCGCGTCTTATCGACAATGTACGCCTGGCACTTAATCCGGTATCCGACTGGGGCATGCTCTCGGTCCCCTTTTAGGTTCTACTTACTTCCCACCAACGGTTGCCAAATCAGACCAGCTTAGTATCATCCAGCTCTCCACATCTGAATCTGGATAAGTCATGTCCGAGTTTCCCTCCCACCCGGTACCCGAAAACTTCAAATCCACTACCCATATCGACAACGCTACTTACCTGAGTATGTACCAGCGCTCGATTGACGACCCGGATGGTTTCTGGGCCGAGATGGCGGAGCAGTTCCTGCAGTGGGACGCGCCCTGGAACAGGGTCAGCCGATACGACTTCCGCAAGGGAGAAGCAAGCTGGTTCGAGGGCGGCAAACTCAACGTCAGCGTCAACTGCATAGACCGGCACCTGCCTGACCGCGCCGAGCAAACCGCCCTGATCTGGGAGGGCGATGACCCGGCAGAAGACAAGCACATCAGTTATCGCGAGCTGTACACCCAGGTGTGCCAACTCGCCAACGCCCTGCGCAGCCGTGGCGTAAAAAAGGGAGATCGCGTTTGTATCTACATGCCCATGATTCCCGAGGCCGCTTACGCCATGCTGGCCTGTACCCGTATCGGCGCCATTCACTCGGTGGTGTTTGGTGGTTTCTCCCCGGAGGCGCTGAAGGATCGCATCCTCGACTCCGATTGCCAGATAGTCATCACCGCTGATGAAGGGGTGCGCGGCGGTAAGACCATTCCCCTCAAAGCCAACGTGGACACGGCCCTGGAGCAATGCCCCAATGTACACACCTGCCTGGTAGTGCAGCGCACCGGTGCGAAAACCAAC
>JAPUKZ010000450.1 GCA_027295405.1 Gammaproteobacteria bacterium | reverse complement strand
GACCCGCCCACTGAGTTGGGGTTGTGGCTAACGGGGATAGTGACCCCCTGCGGGTGGTGCAGGGATTTGGCCGCTGCGGATTAACGCCTCCTCCTAAGCAGCGTGGTCACTTCATGACGCCGAGATTTGAATAGTGAATGTATAAATCGGACTATGAGGCGAGGAATTGACATGGCTGCCATCCTTCCTTGGTTGCTGAAAATAGTCAATAAATTCAACACGATCGAATTTTCAGAAGGGACAGTGATTTCAAGGGAATCTCCTGTCAGATGTGCGATAGGCATAACCGCACTACTTAACTATAGTAAATGGATAGCGCCCGGCAGAGGAAGCCCCTACAGGCAGCACCATGAATAATACCGTCGTAATCTGGCCTTTCGCCATCTTCCTGGTATTTCTGATGGGCTTCGTCGCCGACAGGACCAACCTGTGTTCAGTTAACGCGGTCAAGGAAGTGCTGTTCAAGCGGCGCGCCAGCCTGCTTTTAAGTTTTGCCAGGATCGTACTCTGGGTGCTTGGCGTGTCCATGTTACTGGAGTGGCTGTTTGGTGTTTCATCTCCCACGCGAACCAACTTCCAGTTCGGCATACCTGGCCTGGTCGGCGGCATCCTGTTTGGAGTTGGCGCTGTTCTCAATAATGGTTGCTCACTGCATACGCTTACCTGCCTGGGGCGCGGCAACATGGACATGGCGGTTTCAATTAGCGGACTGATCATCGGCGCCATGGCCGCTAAAGCCCTGTTCGGGCAAGTGCCAGGCCTGGCGCCGGTAGCGGTGGAACCCGCGCTTGCAGTCGATCTGTTTTACCGGGACATGCTGCTGTTGACGCTGACCATCGGCATGCTGGTGGAGCTCTTTCGACTGTTGCGGGGCTTCAGGTTTTCCGAGTGTAAAAGCAGGCTACTGGCCTCGGAGTACCTGCTGCCATCCGCCGCTGCGTTGTTGGGTATTGCCAACGGTATCTTGCTTGCGCTGGTCGGCACCTGGATGTACACCTACACGCTTATCCAGGGGGCCAGCAACCTGCTATTCCCTGACTCCGGGTTCTACCAGCCCCTTCCCGGCCTGCTGTGGCTGCTGCTGCTGGCCTACCTGGGCGGCATTGTTGCCTCATCGTATTCCCGGCATGAGTTGGCAGTGGCCATCCATCCCGGCTTGCAATGGTTCAGATATCTCGCCGGGGGCATCCTGATGGGCGTCGGGGCAAGTATGATACCCGGTGGTAATGATGTGCTGTTACTGAATGCAATTCCCGGGCTTTCCTGGCACGCGCTGCCTGCCTATTTGTCTATGCTGGGTGGGGTGGCTATCGCCCTGCTGGTTCTTAAACACTACTTTGCCACTGATCTCTAAGGGAGGATTTATTATGCCAGGTCGTCGTACTAAACTTGAATTTCCGGGGACTGACGGGCTCTCCATCGCCGGGCTGTTGGAGACGCCCGAAGATAACCCCCAGGCCTTCGCACTGTTTGCGCATTGCTTCACCTGCGGCAAGGACGTGGTGGCAGCGTCGCGCATTGCGCGTTCACTGGTGGCCAAAGGCTACGCGGTCTTGCGTTTTGATTTCACCGGGCTGGGCAGCAGCGACGGCGACTTCGCCAATTCCAGCTTCTCGTCCAATACTGCTGACCTGGTGCACGCCGCGGATTACCTGCGTGAACACTATCGGGCGCCAGCCCTGCTGATAGGCCATAGTCTTGGTGGCGCGGCTGTACTGGCGGCAGCCCATGCCATACCTGAAGCCGTGGGTGTGGTAACCATTGGCGCGCCCTCAGACCCTGAACATGTCATCAAGCAATTCGCCTGTGATGTCAAGGCCATAGAAGAACACGGCAGTGCAGAGGTCAGCCTGGCTGGCCGAGCGTTTACCATCAAGAAGCAATTTCTCGATGATCTTGCTGAACAAAACCAACAGCAGAAAATAGCGCAGTTGAAAAAGGCTTTGCTGGTTTTCCACTCGCCCATGGATCGAACGGTTTCCATCAACGAAGCAGAAAAAATCTATGTCGCGGCAAAACACCCTAAAAGCTTCGTCAGCCTGGATGACGCGGACCACCTGTTGACGAAAGCACATGACGCAGAGTATGTCGCGACAATCCTGGCGGCATGGGCTACTCGATTCATTAGCGAAGCTGACGTCGTAAGCCAACAAACCACATCGTTAACAAAGGGACACATCCTGGTTGCGGAGAAAAACAAACAGTTTACCCGCACTGTATTGTCCGATAACCACGTGTGGCTGGCCGACGAGCCCAGCTCTGTGGGTGGCGGCGACCTGGGTCCGGACCCCTACGAACATTTACTTGCAGCCCTGGGCACCTGCACCTCGATGACGCTGCGCATGTATGCCAACCGCAAAAATATACCGCTGGATGATGTGACGGTGGAACTGAACCATAATCGCCAGCACCTGAAGGATTGTGAAGACTGCGATGCACAACCGAGGAAGATTGAAGTGCTACAAAAATACATCACATTAACAGGGGAGCTTTCGCAACAGCAGCGTCAACGCCTGCTGGAAATTGCCGACCGCTGCCCGGTACATCAGACACTACACGGCGACCTGGAAATTCGTACCGAACTGATTGACGCTGACTAGCAATATGCCAACAATGTCCAATGCCCAGATCGCTGAGCGGCTGAGTGAATACGCCGACATACTTGAGCAGCAACAGGCGAATAGATTTCGAGTCACTGCCTGTCCCTGGCGAATTCGCAATTCAAGCAGCAATTGGCAAATCAAATAGTCCACGACAATGTTTTTCCCAGCGGTACTGATTGATATCTACAACATTCCCAACGGTTGATGCCACTGGTGTCTGTCCATTCCGCCCGGCATGAGCCCTGCACTGGTTGTGAGCGCTGATAGTCACGAAGCTTGTTTTCCAGGTCAGTCGCAGTCCAGAAGAAGGTGGGATCCAGCAATTCTCTTCGAATGCTGCCAATCAGTCTCTCAATAAACGGATGAGGGTATTGGCAACTTAAACTGACGCTATCAGATAATCCACCGATGAATACTTACAAGCGTCATCGATTCCCACACCTGGGCGGCCCCCAGATATCATCAGCCACGCCGTCTGGCTCTACTATCGATTCAACCTCAGCCATCGACAGATTCCTCACCAGTCAGCGAGAGCGCCACTCTCCGGGCATTCTATGGCACTGCATTGCCCGGGTAATGGTTGATGCTATTTGCTAGCTCCTGCTCACTGTGGTGCAGAGCTGGCAATAAGGACTCTGAGAGGTTTAATGCGCTGGTGTTTTCTCTAGACCCGCCCGATGAGGTGGGGTGGTGGCCACGGGGGGTGCTACCGGGCCTTGCGGGTGATGGAGGAAGCCGATCAGTATTTCAAGCAGTGGCATGAGTACAGTTTTCATGTCGGAAACGCCAGCGGCTCGGTGCCGGGAAAGTCGAGGAAATCAATATGTACGGGGTTTTTGGTAGGGACAATATGGGCGGCAACGCGCAGCCCGCGTCAGCTGTTAGGTTGTATGTTCTGGTTTAGCCTGAAGAGGTTGGTAGGATCGTACTGCCTCTTGAGCCCGACTAAGCGATCATAGTTAGGACCATAGGCGTCGCGAAGGCGATCGTCATCCTCCTCGCCAAGGTCGTTCCCATACACAGCCGCATCAGTGTGTGGCTGCATCGCCTGCCAGAAATCTCGTGACCACTCGAGGTTTCTCCCTGTTTCCAAGGGATCGGTCCATCGCGCCATGGGGATAAAGTTGTAGTGGTCATAGCGGTGTGGGAACGCAGTCTCGGTGGGTGATACACGCGTTGCTGCACCATGGAGTTGTTGGAGTGCGGTAACTGCCAACGGACTAGGGGCGATTGCTGCGTGTTCAACCAGAGTCTCAATTGCCTCGTCGCTCAGATTCGACATGAGGCTGGTCTTCCAATAGTACTGGTCACCCGGCGGCCAGGCATCGTCGAGGAGTTTCTGCTGTTCAACATACGGCATTGGTGCGATGAGGTCGGCAAGAGGAGCGCCGAATTCTTTCAGTGGCCGCAGGATGGTCTCTGCCTGATCCATTGGCGCGCAACAGCACACGGCTGCGGCGATGGCCGGAACACCATCTGGTGTGTTGAGCAGCGCGGCAACCATGGTGAGTTCATCAGGAGCTTCGCCAGCGTACTCCCGAAAGAAGCGCAGGAAGTTCGTTGCATCGGAGCGAGGGTGGATGATCATGCCACCCAGAACAGTGCTTACTGGATGAAGTTGATACTCAAACGAGGTCAGTATCCCGAAATTTCCTCCGCCACCGCGAATACCCCAGAACAGATCTTCGTTCTCCCGGGCACTTGCAGTGACCACTTGACCGTCTGCCAAGACCAGCTCTGCCGAGATCAGGTTATCGCAAGTCATTCCATACTTACCGGCCAGCCATCCGTACCCTCCGCCGATTGCCACGCCCGCCATACCTGTATCCGTTGCAATCCCCAATACCGTTGCAAGCCCGGATGCCTGAGTTCCTTTGTCCAGCTCGCCCAGCTTCAGTCCAGACTGGCACCTGGCCATGCTGCGTTGCGCATCAACCTCGATTGCCTTCATCTGGGACAGATCGATCGTGAAACTACCTGTCTTGACTGAC
>JAPUKZ010000045.1 GCA_027295405.1 Gammaproteobacteria bacterium | reverse complement strand
TCCCATCGAGCGCTGGGGTGACGTTCGTTTACAGACCATTCCGGCCTTGCGCCTCCTGCAATTGGATTATCCGGCCAACACTTTCATCACGGCTGTGCGCGAAGATCGACAAATGGATATCCCAGCCGCGACCCCGGCTTTTGTCGCCGTATATCGCCACAACTACCGTGTCTGGAGGGTCGATCTTGATGTACAACGCTTCACGTTACTCGCCGCCCTGCACCAGAGCGAGTCCCTGGGCTCGGCGTTGGATCTGTGCGCCTCCCTTCCCGAGGCTGATCCGGCCAACCTCATGAATGCTGTCAGCGACTGGTTCCGGGAGTGGACTTCGGAAGGGCTCTTCTGCGAAGCACATTGGGATGGTTAGAAACAAAAGTGGTCTTTCCAAATGGCTCGCCTCCGCAAGTCCAGAAGCGCTCGATCAGGGCGCTTCAAGCAGCCCGGGCTGAGTTTGCTCTGGAACAGTGGTTGTGGAAGCAGGGGCGCTCGAATGCGGCGAACGCACATTTCCTTAGCGCTGGAGAGACAGCATGCAACAATTATGGTTTCAGCAGCCCGGCAATCTACAGTGGCGCGAGGTCAAATCTCCGCGCTTGAGTAGTGATGCTTCGGCTTTAGTACACCCCTTAGCCGTGGCTCGTTGTGATTAAGATACGTCCTTCGCCAATGGAAGCTTTCCAGTATCAAGTGAGTTTGCCATGGGCCACGAAACCGTTGCTCGGGTAACGCATATAGGTGATAAGGTAAAAGATATAAAACTGGGGCAATTGGTGGTGGTGCCGTTTCAAATTAACTGTGGGATTTGTGGTGCCTGTCAGCGCGGCATTACCGCTGAATGTGAAGCAGTGCCACGTTTATCCGCTTATGGTTTGTCTTGCCTTAATGGTGTTGAGTATGGCGGTGGCTTAGCCGATTCTATGTCTGTACCCTACGCTGACGCCATGTTAATGCCGGTACCTGAACATATCTCACCGGTTTATCTAGCCGCCATGGCTGATAACTTACCCGATGGATTTCGTACCGTAGCACCTTATCTAGCGCTGCATCCCGGTGCAGAAGTGCTAAAATAAACTGGGCCCGCCCTGATCAGCCGGCTCCTGCACCGCGGTACAGGAGCCGGTTTCCAGTGGGTTTATGCAAACTTCTTCTTGTAGGTCAGCCTTCAGGCGGGCGCCTCAGTAGCTGATGGGGTTGCCTTGATATAAAGAAGCACCCGAAAAGATCTGGAGAGTAGAGCTATGAAAGATATTCGTCGTATGAACTTTTGGGGATGGGGTTGGGCTGATGACGCGGAGGCAGAAGACCCGGCAGCCGACAAGGCCATGGCTGACATTCTGGCAAAGACTTATCAAAGTGGTGAAATCAAACCACTGAGTCGCCCCAAAGTTGAAGAATTTTCTCTACCACAAGCGCGGATTCAACCTCCCCGGCAGCTGGCTGAAATCTGCACCCAGGATGCACAAGACAGAATTATCCACAGTCTGGGTAAATCCTTCCCTGATCTCGCACACGCAGCCCAAAGAGAGATTCCCCATGTCACCGATATGGTCGCCTATCCTCGTCATGAGCAGGATGTGAAGGATTTGCTGGACTGGTCGGGACATCAAAATGTAGCCCTTATACCCTTTGGTGGTGGGTCATCAGTCTGTGGAGGAGTAGAACCGGCCGTCGGTGATAAATACGAAGGTGTATTGTCATTGGATATGCGCCGGCTGAATAAAGTTCTGGAAATCGATGAAGTGTCACGGGCAGCCAGGATTGAAGGGGGCATTTTTGGCCCTGAGCTGGAAGCCGGGCTGAAAACCCATGGTTATACCTTGCGGCATTTCCCACAGTCTTTTGAATTCTCAACATTAGGCGGTTGGATAGCAACTCGATCCGGCGGTCATTACGCCAGTCTCTACACCCATATTGATGACCTGGTGGAAAGCATGACTACTGTTACCCCGGCGGGTGTGATGGAATCTCGCAGACTGCCCGGTTCAGGTGCGGGCCCCAGCCCGGATCGCATGATGATGGGCTCGGAAGGGATTTTGGGGGTGATCACCCAGGCCTGGATGCGGATTCAGGATAGGCCTGTTTACAAATCTTCTATTCCCGTTCTTTTTGAAAATTACTACCAGGCAGCTGAGGCGGTACGAGCGCTAGGCCAGGCCTGGTTATTCCCGACCAATTGTCGTCTTGTCGATGCCCAGGAGGCTGCTGGAGCGGTTGGTGGCAATCATGCAATGTTGATCCTGGGGTTTGAATCGGCAGATCACCCGGTAGAAGCATGGATGGATCGTGCTCTGGAGCTGGTGGCGGATTTTGGTGGTCTGTTTGACAGAAGCGTGTTGGCAAATAAGGAGAGCAATAAAGAAGGAGCGGCAGGTCAATGGCGTAATGCCTTCATGCAGGCACCCTATGCTCGCTCCCGTGCTATTGCTTGCGGTCTGATTGTCGATACTTTCGAGAGTGCCGTGACCTGGAATCGATTTGAGGAATTTCATCAGGGTATTTGCGAGGGAATGAATAAAGTTGTCAGAGAAGTGACCGGGCATGAGAGCAAAGTAACCTGCCGGTTTACCCATATTTATCCCGATGGACCTGCGCCGTATTTTACCTATTCCGGACTCGGCACCACTTCTGGCATGATCGATCAATGGCGAGAAATAAAAGCCGCCTCATTGGAGTTGGTAGAGTCTCTGGGTGGAACTTGTACGCATCACCATGCCGTTGGCCGCGATCATCGTCCAGGTTATGAAAAACAAATTCCTTCACTATTCCAGGAGGCGTTGCAAGCTGCGAAAAGTGCATTGGATCCATGCGGAATTTTGAATCCCGGTGTACTGATTGATCCCCTAGCCCGAAAAGTTGGTCAACAGGGCAGTATGTCGAGAGTATGACCCATTCCTTGATGCCTACTATTGAAGGCCAGGTCGATAGCAGCATGCAGGTATACGAATAAGAGGTACTGACAGATTAACTGATTTTAGGTGACTAGTAGAGCTGTCAGCGGCCTTCCGCCTTAGAAAAGAATCGCGCCCACCGATTCCCGAGAGGGCAAAGATTTCTGAGCGCCGGAGACTGTTGTCGCGCCTTGTCGACGACAAAAAGCTGCGTACCTTCATGCGGGCCAAAACACTAGTAACGGCCGAGATATTCGACCAGGAGGTCGTAAAAGCCGTCTGCGTCGACGTCATACGCCCACATTGCATTACTGTCTTTGCCAGTCACTCCCCAGAAGTCGACAGCGGTGTGACCTATCGTCAGCTCGGAGTGAATCTCCACCGAAATGTTGCAGTCCTTGCATTCGAACAGATCCGGCTTAAGTAAATAGGCGACAGTACATGGATCGTGTAGCGGTGCCCCACCTGACTTGTATTTCTCGGTATCGTGGCGATTAAAGAAATCAAGCATACCGGCGGTGGCCGTCGCCGCGCGAGTGCTGAGGGCACGAATGCGTTCAATGCGCTCCCGGGTGGCCAGCAGCTGATGCGTGACATCGAGCCCAAAGACCACAATCGGGCGGCCGCACTCGAACACCACATGGGCGGCGTGCGGATCAACCAGCATATTGAATTCGGCCGATGGCGAGTAGTTGCCACCTTCACGCATGGCGCCGCCCATCAGCACGATCTGATCTACATTGTCGAGTATCGACGGCTCCTTGACGATTGCTATTGCGATATTGCTCAGCGGGCCAGTGGGCACCAGGGTAACCGGGCCGTCTATGGCGTTCAGCGTGGAATTGATGATGAAGTCTACCGCGTGTCTGGATTCCAGCGGACGGGATGGCGGCGTGATCTCGATGCCATCAATGCCAGTCGTGCCGTGCACTTTCTCAGCTGTAATCAGTGCTCGAACCATGGGTCGCGAGCAGCCGGCATAGACACACACGTCGTCACGCCCGGCGATGTCGCAGATCAACCGTGCATTCCTCTCGGTGAGTTCCAGCGGTACATTTCCGGCAACAGTTGTGACACCGAGAATGTCAAGCTCGTCAGTCGCGGCAAACGCGAGCAGCAGATTGATTGCATCGTCCTGGCCCGGGTCACAATCGATGATGATCTTACGTTTCGCCATGACTCACCCCGGATTTGGGTACTGACAAGTTAACCCGAATTGTGGGTACTGACAACTTAACTTCAGCGGGCACATGAAATCTGGTATCAGGTCATTGCTGATCTCTCCCCACAATCCGGTGCAAGCACCCGGCGTATTGGATGGTTTCTGGGGGGACACCTAGTCCAGGAATCTGTGACGCCTTTATAGGCTGGTTGGTCTGCTCATCCGGGAAACTTGACCCAGGGGCACTTAACTCGTCACTGCTCTTTTATCCTTTAGAAGCTGGCTGTCCCCTGATTTCGAGAGCCGTCGCCCCCGGCTCGATAGATCGTCTTCCCGTCCTTGATGGTTTCCAGCACCTTGATCTGGTTGATCGCCATAGGATCGACGGTCAGCGGGTTGTCCGAAAGGATAACCAGGTCGGCGAGCTTGCCGACCTCGAGTGAGCCTTTGATATCTTCTTCGAAGTTCTGATACGCCGCGTAAGTCGTCAATGCTTTCATGGCTTCGTACGGGGTGACTTTCTGATCCGGCCCAATCTCCTGGTTCGACCTGGTGCGTCGGTTCACACCGACCCACGCGGTCATTAACACGTCGGGCACAACGACAGGGGCATCGGTATGAAAGGTGTACGGTATGCCGCGTCTGAACGCCGAGCCGGCGGGATTGTTTCGTTCCCCTCTCGCCTTGCCAAATACGGACGACACGTAGTAGTCGCCGAACAGAAACGGATGGGTCATTTCGAACGATGGAATGATCTTCAACGTCTTCATGTCGTCCAGCTGATCTTCTCTTGCTGCCTGAGCGTGAATCATGACCGGCCGCCAGTCGTAAGAGGTCGTGTTCCCCAGCTTTTTTATGGCGTTCAGCATCTGATCACCGGCTGCATCGGCGTTGCAGTGGATCAGGATCTGCCACTTCTCGTCCCATGCCTGCTTGACGAATGCATCCACCTGTTCTTGCTGGAACGCGGGATAACCCCGATAGTCTTCGTTCCGGCCGTGAGGTACGTGGAAATAGGGCTCTGAGAGGTAGGCTGTCTTGCCCGGCATCGATCCATCCAGGCTAAGTTTGACACCGCCGATTTTGAGCCTGGATTGATACTTGCTGTACTTCTCGAAGTCCGGCTGCCAGTCGTCCGAGAGCCTCTCGATGGCCGGATAAGCGATCACATCCAGATAAAGTTTGCCGGCCTCGGCCGCCATTTCCAGCAGTGCCAGATCTCTCGGGGTCGTGCGGCCATCCTGGACCGTCGTGACACCAAAGCTCGCATAGGAGTTCAGCGCGCGGTCAAGCTGGCTCAGCAATTTGTCTGGGGACGGTTGTGGAAGCTCGAGCATGATGGGCCACATGGCTGACTCTTCCAGAATCCCGTTGGGTTCCCCGTTCTCCAGCCGCTGAATCACGCCGCCCTGCGGGGCTACGCTTTCCCGGGTAATGCCGGTAAGTTCCAGCGCTCTCGAATTCACCACGCCGATGTGCCCCGATGAGTGGACGATCAAAATCGGGTGTTCGGTGGAGACCTGGTCCAGCAGCTCTCTGGTCGGATGCCCCGGCAGTATCGAGGTGTCGTAACCCATGCCCATGACCCAGGTCCCCGGGGCAAGGTTCTGCTCCTTAATGTACTCGACCAGGGCGGAACTAATCCCTGCAAACGTATCCGCTTTTCCGTAGGGCGGCGCCGCCAGATTGGCGATGGCAAGCGTAGTCGCCAGCATGGTGACATGACCATGGCTGTCGATGAAACCCGGCATCAGGGTTTTCCCTCGCAGGTCGACTTCCTCTGCCTTGCCTGCATACCGGGCCAGGGCGTCCCGCTTGCTGCCAGTGAAGATGATCTGTCCTTCGCGTTGCACGAGGGCCTCGACGTAATCCGGTTTTGCTTCCGCCATGGTCAGAATAGGGCCCCCGTAGTACACGGTTTGTTGCAGTCTGTGGGGTTCCGTAACGGGTTCCCGCCTGTCGTTTTCAGCATCGCAGCCGAGGGCGCCGAAGCATAGAACGAAGATTTCCAGAGTTTGTCGGAGTGCTGTGCGCATGGTCGTTATCTCGATTTCTGATCAGTTGCAACGCAGTGGTGCGCTTGCCAATGCCGGAATTGGCGCCGGACACCAGCACCGACATGCCAACGGCATTATAGAGCGGGGGACCGACAAGTTAACCCGAACTGTGTTCTTTTGGAGTCGAAAAATGTCTATCCGGCAACAAAAAATTCAATAACTTAGCACCCACTGACAGCTCTCCTTGTCACCTAAAATCCGTTAACTCGTCAGTACCCGCGAGGCGCTAGCGGACTAACTTTTTGGGTGATAGCCGAGGTAGCTACGCGGACAAGCGCCCGTACTGGCGCATCACCCGACACAGTTCGTCATGATCGATCGCCTCGAGCACATGCCCCGCCGGTTTAAGCGTAGCGACAGATTCTGCAGCGATCATGGCATTGAGTACCGATTCCTCCACAGCCTGTACCGCCGCCTCATGAATCTGATCACTGTGCGCGTCGTTGATGCATTCCAGGTTAAAGCTGCGGGGCTGATCAGCACCCAACGGCGGCATGAAGATATTGTTCGCGGTGGAAAACGCCAACATGATATCGCCTGAAAAGTGCCCTCCATAGGTCCCGGTTTTACCAATGCCCAGCGCACCGCGCTTGGCCAGTCGCTGCAACTGAATAGGTAACATGGGGACATCGGTGGCGATGACAACGATGATCGATCCTGTCTCATGACCGGTGGATTCCGAAAGTATTGCGTTTTCCGTCAGGTGCTTGCCCACCGGCACACCGCAGACGCTGAACTCCGGGCGCAGTCCAAAATTGGACTGAACCAATGCCGCAACCGTGTAGGCGTGTCCTTCAATTTCGATACGCCGCGAACTGGTACCGGTGCCGCCCTTGAACTCATAGGTTTGCATGCCTGCCCCGCCCCCCACATTGCCTTCTGCGACGGGGCCTGTGGCGGCGGACTCCAGCGCCTCCAGCACGTGGGATTCGCCGACATGGCGACCGCAGATATCATTGAGCATACCGTCGTAAGTCTCAGCGATAACCGGCATGGCCCAGGAGTGGTAGTTGTGATAGTAATCGCGATACTGGTCTATCATCCAACCCACCGTGGCGTGGTGGGCCATGCCGACGGCATGGGTATTGGTGATACAAATCGGGCTTGCAAAGTAACCCGCGTCTTTAATCCAGTGCGAGCCAGTCAGTTCTCCATTGCCATTCAGATCGAACTGGCCGGCCCAAACAGGTCGTGGCTGATCCGACCTGCCGCGCGGCAGAATGGCTGTCACGCCAGTGTACACAGGCCCTTTGCCGACCTCGAGTTCGCCATCGCCATCGATGAGGGTGCAGTATCCGACTTCCACCCCGGCAACATCGGTAATAGCGTTCCACCGTCCTGGCTGGCCGCCAAGGGGTAGCCCAAGATCCCGGGCGCGAGGTTTTTTAACTGTATTCATCTACGTCCACCTCTCTCTGGCGATGACCTCATGCCGCCCCCGACGCCACCCGGCGTCGATGTCCATCCGCTAGTGCGAACATCAAAAAGCTTAACATCACCGCGCCTGCAGCCAGGATGTTGACTGCGATAAAACTGTCAGCGGTCACGAACAGCGCGACCGCCGCCGGCCCAACGGCGCCGCCGGCCCCGTGAAACGCCGGCGCTGCCGCAATACTTCGCCCACTGTCATCCGCGGCATTAACTGCGGAGTACTGGAAGGCCAGGGAGAAATTCCAGACGAAATTGTACAGCGCCACAGCCAGCAGATAATTGCCCTTGCTCATGTCCTCAGTCAGTAACGCCAGTGCTATCACCGTTCCCACTGCACCCAATGCCAGTGGACCAACCCGGCCAAAACGGTCGCCGCACCAGGCGGCCAGCAAGGCTCCGGGAATGCCGAGGGAGACCCCCGCGGCCAGGCTCAGGCCAATAAAACCGGGCTCAAACTGTGCGGCCACGCCCATGCGCTCAATATAGGTCCACACGGCGCCCACATTGAAAAAGAAAAAGAAGCATCCAGCCAATGCCGCCAGTACCCGGGGTTTGAACAATGCGCGGCCGATGGGGACATGGCTTATTTCAGCGCCAGCGCGTGGCATCCACCGCATCAGCACCAGGCCGCAGCACTCCAGAACCACCAGAACCCCCAGCACCCCGTTCAATCCAGCCCGCTCGATCACCGCGGGCAATGCCAGTAATCCGACAACCTGGAAAGAAACCTGGGCCGCCACCGAATACCCAAAACAGCGGTCCGGATGCTTGTTGTCAGAAAGTACGGTTAAGGCCAGGGAGTAAGCTGCACCTCCTCCCAATCCGGCCAGACACTGGCACAAAATGAACAGCAGCAGGTCATCCACAAACAGGGACGTGGCATGCGAGGCCAGTAGCAGCCCGATAGAAAAGTAGCCTGCTTTGCGCCAGTCGACGCGCCGAATCCAGAATACTGCGAGGATGGAACTCAGCGCCGACCCCGCCATCACCCCGCTTGCCAGGAAACCGACCTGCCGCGCGGTCAAGTCCATATCACCAGCGGCAGCGCCAACCAGTAGCGGGAGAATCAGGAAGCCACCCACGGCGATAAAACTGATGCCTACGGCGGCAACGATAGCAGAAGGTTGGTCGACTGTTGGTGCGCTCACTGGCCTTCTCCCTGGAAACCCTTGGCAGTTGTAGCTAAATTTCTGTGTCACCGACCTGGTCTTTGATTAATACGCGGGCCAAGGTACTGCTCATTTTGGAATATAATCCGGCTTGTGTATCGACCGGGGGCGACAATTTGTGTCGCCTGGTGTACAGAGAGCATCCAATGCCCCAGGATAATGAGGTTTTACTACATCAAGCCCAGATCAGTACCAATTACGTACGGATACTGCTAGCCAAACTGAGCCAAAAGAATTCAGTCGATATCGACAGCTTCCTGGCTGGGAGGAACCTGGACAAGGCTCTTCTGGTCCGCCAGGACGGCATGCTGCCCATGTCCACCTTCCTGCTGTTGATGGAGGAAGCCGCCGCAACTACCCATGATCCCTGCCTGGGGCTGCATTACTACGAAGACATTGACTTCAAGGACTTGGGGATTTTTGGCTATGCCCTGCTCAATAGTGAATCATTGGGGGATGCACTGGCCCTGTCCTGTCGTTACTATTGCCTGTTCCAGAGTGATATGAAGATCACGCTTTCCACCAGCGGAGACCGGGCACAGGTCGCTTACCAAATCACCGCCAGGAATCTGCCCTACAGCCGGCAGGATTCGGAAATGACCATCATGGCAATAGCGATGGTGGTAAGGCGGCTGATAGATGACAACTGGCGACCCGAGGCGGTGTATTTCCAGCACCCCGCCCCCGCCGATACCAGCGAACACAAACGCCTGCTGTGCTCCAATCTTCACTTCGATCACCCCGTAAATAAAATTGTTTTCGACAAGGCTTTACTGCAAGCACCGGTCTCCAATGCCGATACCAAGCTTAGCCAATCGCTTGAGGCTACTCTGGAGCAACTGCTAACACTGCGTCAACTGCCGTCTGAGAA
>JAPUKZ010000449.1 GCA_027295405.1 Gammaproteobacteria bacterium | reverse complement strand
ACCTGCACAACACCGACATAGACGATCCGAATATCGCCCTGTCCCTGCGTGACAGCATGATCGAGGGGTTTATGGAAGACAAGGTGATCATTGAAGATCAGCAGTTATTGCTGGATATGAATCCGGATTTCAAGATGCACGGCATTCAGGCAGACGCGGCTCTGGCGCACTTTCGCCGCACCCTCGATAAAATGATTGCCCGCGAGAGCGAAGCAGAACTTTCATAGCGTCACTTACCCCCACAGTGCCTGCATGAAGCTTTGCTCCCACAAACACCGCCCCTTCCACCTGGGACCCTACCCGGGCTCCGGGGCCTTTCGCGGATGGGAGGCGTCAGCTGCCCCATCGTGCGCGGCGCGCATGGTACTTTCGCGCAGAAGTAGCCCGGGGCCCGGAAAGGTTTATCGTGGAAAGCGTTGCCAGCGCGGGCGCGGCCCCGCATTATTACGCGCCTGTACATTTCCGGGAGATACTCATGTCCGCTGCAGTTCAAGACCCTTCCAGTCAGAAATTTGTCCTTTACGAATCCAACGCAGGGATTGCGAAAATTACCCTGAATCGGCCCGCCCAATACAACGCCTTGTCCGGTGAGGTACTAACAGCATTGCAAGAGGCCCTGGATCACATCGCTGCCGATGACACAGCGCGCGTGGTCATTATTGCTGCCCGTGGCAAGGCGTTTAGCGCGGGGCACGACCTGAAAGAACTGCGTTCCAGCGAGGACCAGGACTTTCACCAGCGGCTGTTTGATCGCTGTGGAGGCATCATGCAGACAATTCATCAGCTTCCTCAGCCGGTCATCGCGCAGGTCCAGGGCATCGCCACCGCGGCTGGTTGTCAGTTGGTCGCCGCCTGCGATCTGGCGATCGCTGCAGACTGCGCTCGCTTTGCGGTATCGGGAATCAAGGTCGGCCTGTTCTGTTCGACCCCGGCGGTACCCCTGAGCCGCAACGTATCGAGTAAACAAGCCATGCACATGCTGTTGACGGGTGACTTTATCAGCGCGGAGCAGGCACTACAGTACGGCCTGGTCAATTCTGTGGTCTCACTTGAAAATCTGGAGTCATCGGTAACCGGGTTGGCAGAAAAAATCGCCACAAAATCGGCCCCGGCTATAAAAACCGGTAAAGCCATGTTTTATCAGCAACTCGGTATGGAACTCAGCGCAGCTTACGAATTTGCCAGTGAAACCATGGCCTGTAACTTAAATAGCGGCGACGCTCGCGAAGGGATTGACGCGTTCATTGAAAAACGTCCTAAAGCTTCCGGATAGCCGCAGCGCCGGGGTTAGCCAGCTTCTGCGCGATAATTCTGAAAACATCGGGAGATATTCCAAGACCCAAATGAGTGGCGTGAACTTCGATGTGATCAACCTGGGCATTGAACCTGTCAATGCTGGCCTGCCAGCCAACAATGCCATCGCGCTTTGAATAAATCGAGGTGACGGGTACGCTGATCGGCCTACTCTCCCTCGCCGCGATACGAGCTTCCATCTCATCCAGGTCCGTACCTCGACTCTCGAAAAGCTTGCCCAGGCTGGTGTATTTGGCGCCGCCGACCAGCGGGCTACCCATGGTCACAACCTGGCGCACGGTTTCGGGATAGTCCCTGGCCACCTCCCGTGCAATCACGCCGCCGAGACTCCAACCGACGATAGTCACAGGGCTTCCGCTCCGTTCGCTGAGCTGTCTGACCAGATCGGCTACTTGTGGTAGAAATCCCGGCACATTGCCCGTGTTTCGCCCCAGATCCCAACCGTGCACATCGTAACCAAGCCAGGACAGATAGCCGCGCAGTGGAGCTGTGGAGGTGTCACTGGCACCGTAACCCGGCAGCACCATCACCGGTTCCCCGTTGCCCCTCGCCTGCAGCGCCAGCGCAGGTAAGGCCACCGCCAGCCTGGCGAACTCAATCGCGCTGAGACTCTCTCTGGCTATTGCCATAAATGAAGGTGATTTAAGTTCACTCATTAGTTTTTTGACTCCTTGACCCTACGTGTAGCGGGCTGCGTTGAAGGCGTGGTTGCGATGGCGCGACCCAGTGAACGAACCATGACTTCAGCCAGTTCCTCGATGTCTCTCCCCAGGTGTAATTTGTCAGACAGGTGCAGGGAGATGAGACCGTGCAGCCCAGCCCAAAGCACATGCACAATGTTAACCGGGTCGCCATGGATTGAACCCGTCTTAACCGCTTCGTGTACCGTGGATATCATGGGTTGCTGGGTACGCTTGATCTGCTTTACCAATTCCGGATAGCGCTGCTCGTCCTTTTGATTGACCTCGTACATCACCCGGTAGGCATCTGGCCTCTCCATGGCGAACTGCAGATAGGACTTGGCCAGGGCCACCAGTCTTTTGTCAGGGTCGCTCTCGCTGCTCGCGGCGAGTTCTGTGGCATCGGCCATGCGCTGAAATTCTGACTGGCGTACCGCTGCGAGAATATCCGCCTTGTTCTTGAAGTAGCGGTATGGGGTGGTCCGACTGCAGCCGGCTTCCGCTGCCAGCCCCCTGAGACTGATACCCTCTATGCCGCGTTCGGCGAAGGCTTTAAGGGCAAGCTCGCACAGGCGCTGGCGGAATTGCTTTACATCGCCGGTTGTCAGTATCTTGGGCATCAGCGTATATTGACACTGTCAATTGACATTGTCAATAATAATATCAGAGGTTTTCACATTTGCTGTCGGGTGACTTCCCGGCCGTCCACCCGCCAGATCCCCAGCGGTTGATCTGCGGTCAACAGCACCGATTTCAGCTCGATGAAGCCCTCGTTCAATACCGGTCTGGGGGCCGTACCCAGCACGGTGTCCCGCTCCGGGTGGACCGCGAGCTGATCGGGCCAGCAGCGGCGATCACGCCAAAAACTGCTGCTCTCCCAGCGTGACTCCGACTGGTAAAAGTCCCGGCCGATGCGAGCGAAGCGGTAAAACAGGTGGTGCAGGCGCCGGCGATAGAATTGCCTGGCCAATTCTGCATCTTCAGGTCTTCTCAAGATTGTGTTAATGACCGCCGGGGCCACCAGCGCTGAAGACAGGGATTGAAAAATGCCGTTGCCCGACAGAGGGTCGACCGCCATGGCGGCGTCGCCAATTCGGATGTAACCATCCTGGACCGGGTTATCGACCAGTATGGCCGTGCTGCTGCGCGCCAGCGGTGCGCTGGCGTTCACCAGATTCGCCACCGGCAAAGCGCCAGGCGTGACACTCTCCAGTCGCGCGGCGATGAGCGCAGGTATATCCGATTTAGTGGCGAGATCAAGCTGGCTGGCGCGGGTTGTGAATTGGGTAAACAATCTTCCCGTTGCAGTGCGCGCCAGCCACAACCAACCCTCTTCAACGCTGACAACAGCGGAGAAGGCGGCGTTGGGGTCACTGTCCCAACAGCAGGCCAGGGACACGGTTTCCGGACCCCGCACCCGCTCAAGTTTGGCCAGACCGGCGGAGTGCCGCCCGGCCGCGCGGCCCCGGGCATCTACCACAAAATCCGCTTGCCAGTTGCGCAGCTGTCCACCCGCAATGGTTTTCACCACCCGCTGATCCGCTGCGGCGAAACTGTGTACCCTGACCTGTTCTACCCGTACACCCTGATTGCGCAAATCATCCAGTACCGCCGCGTCGAACACCGGTCGGAATAACAGGCGCTCGGTATTGGCGCGACGAGAGGTACCGTTCCAGATCGCACTCCGCGCTACCGGTGGGGATACTGTCTCCAGAGCGCTGTGTAAACCGCTACTCGCCAGTGCCTGATACACCCTGTCAGAAATACCCTCAGTGACCGGGTACGGTCGCAACAGTCCCAGCACAGTAACGCGATAGCCCAAATGCTGCAGCCCGAGGCTGGTAACGGCCGCCGCGGGGCCACAGCCCAGCACCAGAATGTGCTGACTCACTGGATTCGGACCTCAGCACCCGTGCCCGGGGCGAAACGCTGCTCCGGGCCCTGAAAAATAGCCGTTGCTTTCAGTTCCTGGCAAAGCAGCGCCGGGCTCCGGTGCGAGATTTGCGCGGCCAACGCAGCCAGTGCCGCGGTCACAGAGGCGCAACCGATACTGGCGCCGGCCGGTCCGTGATTTTGTTGTCCGGGATACCCACCGAAATCAGCCTGGCGGCTGGCTAGCCAGGAAATTTCTCCGGGACTACAGCGCGCATCACCGGTGGCCCGCACCACTCCCACAGTATTTGCCGGGTAAACGGCTGCGCCCTGGGCCGGGCTGGCAGCGACCAGGCAGACACCCTGCGCCATTGCCCGCTCACAGGCGTGTCGTAGCGGGCTGCGGTCATCACGCAGACCGAAACTCATGTTAATGATGCGGACATCCTGCTCCAGTAGCCAATCGATGGCGCCCGCAACCTCGGCGGGGGTACAGGACAAGCGCCGGTTGAATACCCGGGCGGCACAGATCTCTACCTCGGGACCGGCGATTTGTGCCGTGACTGCCGCACCGTGTCCCAGCAAATCAACGACCGATCCATCCTCACTCCCCGCGCTGAAATCCGCCGCCGCCACCAGACCCCGGCAAGTCCCCGCAGGGAGGCCGCTGTCGATAATACCCACTCTAACCGGCATTTCGCAGCCGTTCTGCCGTGCGCCCGGTAACCCGTAACTCGCCACTTTCAATGGTGACCATCAAGTCGGCGTTCTGCAGGGTACTGGGCCGGTGACTGATGACAAGGCGGGTGGTATCTGCAAACAGGCGGTCAATCTCGGTGATGAGTTGGGCCTCGGTAGTGGCATCTACTGCGGAGGTGGGTTCATCCAGCAACAACAGCAGTGGTTTCTGCAACAGGGCACGCGCCAAAGCGATGCGCTGGCGCTCCCCTCCGGATAGGGAGCTGCCACGCTCACCGAGCATGGTATCCATGCCGCGCGGCAATTTCTCCAACAGAGGAGTCAGCCCCGCTTGTTGTGCCGCCGCAAGAATCTCGCCCGCGCTGGCATCGGGAACACTGTAGCGAATGTTATCGGCCAGAGAATCGCGAAAAATCACCGGATCCTGGGGTACCACCGCAATTTGTTCGCGCCACCGACGCGGATCGAATCCGGCGATGTCGAGCCCGTCTATTTCTATGCATCCCTGCTGGGGTTGCAGGTGACGCTGGATCAAGTCCAGCAAGGTCGATTTGCCGCTGCCGGTACAGCCGTGAATGCCCGCTTTGCAACCAGCGGGAATGACCAGGCTGGTAGCAGTGAATATCGGCTCGCCGTCCTCGTACTTGAAGTAGACGTTGTTCAGTGCGAGGTCGCCACGCAAATCAGCAGGGATGGGCTTGTTTTCCGATGAGTCAGATGGCAGAGGTTGTTGGCGCAAATAGCTGACCCGATCCAGGCTGACTCGTAGTCGCTGCCAGGCCATATACAACCCCAGCAGCGATTGCACCGGTCCCGTGGCCATGCCCAGGTAGGCACTGAATGCGATCAGGGAACCCAGCGCCAGTTGACCCTGGATTACCCAGTAACCCCCCAACAGAAACACCGAGGCCCGCGCCGTGGACAGCAGCAAGCGGGGAACCGCGGCGGTGAAGAATTCCGTTTTCTGCAAGCCGATCAGGTCGCCGAGAAACAGCTGGTTCAACTGACTCAGCCTGCCCTGCTCCCGCTCTTCACCACCGGCACTCTGGATAAACTTGATCGCCGGTATTTTTTCGGTGAGGAAGGAAGAAATATCCGCACCCCGCTCCCGCAGCTGACGATTGCGGCGCTCAACTTTGGGGCGCATGAACTTGAGGTAAAACAACTCCAGGGGTACCACCGCCAGCAGCACCAGAGAGAGCTGCCAGCTCAGCATTAGCATCAGGGCGCAGGTACCCAATAAGCCCACCACGCCGGAAAATGCACTGAACAGGGTATCGACGGCAAAGCGCTGGATTTCAGCCACATCCCGGTCCAATCTCGACACCAGGTCACCGCTACGCTGCTGGCTGAAAAACGTGGGTGGCAGCTTCTGCAAATGGGCGTAAACATCCTCACGCAGGGCGAACAATACCGACCCCGACAAACGTGTGTGCTTTATGCGGTTGTAGCCCGACAGTATGGTGGCGCACACACCCAGCAGTAGCAGGCCCAGCGAGTACCGCAGCAGCGCCTGGAAATCTGCGGCCAGCAGCCCATCATCAATAATCAACTTGGTGAACCAGGGTTGTAACAATGCCAGGCCAGTGGCCAGAATTGAGAGCAGGGCCAGACGGGATATCGCCCCCCGCTGTGGCAGCAGGAAACTGTACAGCCATTTCAAGGCGGCTCTGCGTGGAGGCGGGCTAGCCGCTGATTTCATCGCCCCACTTACCACACACTAGATTGTTGAGCGCTTGAATATCTTGCTATTGGCCATGCTCATATCCCCGCCCACGGGAATATTGGCGAGTTTTTCCAGGCTTTCGGCGTCGTAGACAGCCACATCGTTAAAAGCGCCGGAGAGATAAAACCGGCTGCCATCGGTGG
>JAPUKZ010000448.1 GCA_027295405.1 Gammaproteobacteria bacterium | reverse complement strand
TCTTTGGTGTAGAGACATTTTCTGTATCCTGCCGTTGTGAGTGGTGGGTGCTTATACTAAAGACGTTCGACGCGAAGAATATCCCATGCAGTTTGGGAAATATTGTGAATAATTCACAAAGGAAACCGGGGAGAGCAGGTCTGCTCGTGGATCACTACCGGCGTATCTGAAACCTGGCCGGGATACGCCCCGGAATGCGAAACAACGAAGGCGCCCACTCAAACCCGGCATCAATCAATTCAATGTTGGTGATGCGCTGCGCTATGGCGGTGAACGCAACTTCTGCGTTCATCCTGGCAAGGTGTGAACCCAGGCAGAAATGAATGCCGCCGCCGAATGAGCAGTGGCGGGCTTCATTGCGGCCGATATCAAAGCGGTCCGGCTCGGTAAATACCTGGGGATCCCGATTGGCGGCGATCAGCATTACATTGATAACACTGTCTGCGGGAATAAGGACATCGCCAAACTGCGTGTCTTCCCAGAGTACGCGAACGGTTTGCGGAACCGAAGGCTCGTAGCGCAGGCATTCCTCCACGGCTGTGCCGATCAATTCCGGTTGCGCCGCCAGCCGTTCGAATTGATCCGGGTTATTGCCGAAGCAGCGCATGCCGTTGCCGATCAAGCCGATAGTGGTTTCCAGCCCAGCGATCAACAGGCCGATACACTGCTGCAGGAGTTCCTCGGTACTGAGCTTGTCGCCGGCTTCCTCCGCCTGTACCAGGGCGGTGAGGATATCGTTGCCGGGGTTCACTCGGCGCTGTTCGATCAGTTCCATCATATAGGCCGCCAGCTCTTCCAACGCCTTCATTGCCGTTTCCGCCAGCTCGGGGTAGCTTGCTATGGCCAATAGATAAGTTGCATGAGAGACCAGTCCCGACAGGTAACTGCGATCCTCAAAGGAAATGCCCAGCATGGCGCACATGGAGGCGGCGGGTACCAGCAGGGCCAGGTGCTCCACCAGGTCCATTTCACCCGTGGCAATGATCTTGTCGAGTTCTGTGTGGGTCAGGTTTTCCACCTGGGGTCGGAGGGTGGCCAGGGCGCGGGGAGTAAAGGCCTTGCTGACCAGTTGGCGCAGGCGATCGTGATCCGGTGGATCCTGCCGCAGCATGAACTTGGAGGCCTCGGTTTCCTCCCGATTGTGATCCGGAATCAGGCCGTTGAGGTGGCGCATGCCCACCTTGCTGTGCTTGAGGAGTTTCTGGATGTCGACATAGCGGGTGAGCCGCCAATGTCCGTCCGGGGTCAGGTTGACCGGGGCTTGCTCGCGCAGCTGCCGGTACCGCGGGTGAGGATTGCTTTTCAGATCCATGTTGATGGGGTCGGCGCCGTACCAGCCGGCCTCGACTTGTGGCTTGTTGGCTGCTTCGTTCATGCCTCAGGCTACCCTGGCTCGTTCAGCAAGTGATGGCGGCTGGTCCAGCAGGGCCTGGCGAATTTCAACCGGCGCGCGCAGCCTCTTGATGCGTTCAAATAAAAGCGCTGCCTGGGGGAAGTAGCTGCGTTGATACGCCAGCCATTGTTTAATGGGATTGCCCACATATTTATCATCGTAGTTATCGACAATCTGTTCGAACAGTTTCAGAAGCAAGCTTTGTACCTGGGGCCATGCCAGTGGCTCGAGCTCACTGCCCTGTGCATCGGCTTTGATCAGCAGCGCCAGGTCGGGGCGGCAGAGAATGCCACGGCCCAGCATCAGGTTAGCGCAGCCACTCACTTGCCGGCAACGGCTGGCATCAGCCGGGTTCCAGATTTCCCCATTCGCCACGATGGGCATAGTTGTCCACTGCCGGGCCCGGGCAACATCTTCCCAGTAGGCTGGTGGGCGGTAGCCGTCGACCTTGGTGCGGGCATGTATGGTCAGTTCGTTGGCCCGGGCCGCGGCAATGGCCCCGATGTTTTCTTCCAGCAGTTCACGATCCTGGTAACCCAGGCGAATCTTCACAGTAACCGGGATATCTGTCGGCACCGCTCTGCGCACCGCCGCAACAATTTTGTGAACCCGCTCTGGCTCGCGCAGGAGAATGGCGCCGCCATCGCTGCGGTTAACGGTTTTCGCCGGGCAGCCAAAATTGAGATCGATGCCCGGCGCGCCGAGTTCGGCTGCGCGGGCCGCATTCTCCGCCATGGGTGTGGCTTGTCCACCCAGCAGTTGCAGGTAAACGGGTGTTCCCGAGGGCGTCCGGCCCGCCTGTTTGAGTTCGGGGCAGTAGCGGTGAAATACACGCGGTGGTAACAACAAGTCACTGATCCTGACAAATTCAGTGACACAACGATCCAGCCCACCAAGGCTGGTCAGCAGATCGCGCATGGTGTGATCAATAACCCCCTCCATGGGGGCGAGCATCAAGCGCATGGTGTTTCCCAATAGCCCGTAGGGTCGAATTTATTCGACCAATATTACCATGGGCCGAATAAATTCAGCCCCGCGAACCTGTAGGGTGGAATTCATTCCACCGTTTGTACCGATGGTCGAATAAATTCGGCCCTACAGAGGGCGGCTGGTCGAATAAATTCGACCCTACAGAGCTTTTAGCCAAACTGGTTCATGGTGTTGTCTTTGCCGGAGGCCTTGAGGGCCTGCTCACCGGAGAAGTACTCCTTGTGATCGTCGCCCATGTTGGAGCCCGCCATATCCTGGTGCTTGACGCAGGCGATGCCCTGGCGGATCTCCTGGCGCTGAACGCCCTTGACGTAGGCCAGCATGCCCTCTTCGCCGAAGTAACCCTTGGCCAGATTGTCGGTAGACAAGGCCGCCGTGTGATACGTGGGCAGGGTAATCAGGTGGTGGAAAATACCTGCATCTCGCGCCGCGTCGGCCTGGAAGGATTGAATCTTCTCGTCGGCGGCAATTGCCAGGTCGGTGCTGTCGTAGTCGGCACTCATCAGCTCGTCGCGGTTGTAGGCGGTGACATCCTTGCCCTGCTCGGACCAGGCATCAAAGATCTGCTGGCGGAAGTTGAGGGTCCAGTTGAAGGAAGGGCTGTTGTTGTAGACCAGCTTGGCAGTCGGGAACTGCTTGCGAATCTCGTCAACCATGGCACCGATCTGGCCGACGTGAGGCTTCTCGGTTTCGATCCACAGCAGGTCGGCGCCGTTTTGCAGGCTGGTGACGCAATCCAGTATGCAGCGTGCCTCGCCGGTATCGGGCTTGAAGCGATACAGGCCGTTGGGCAGGCGTACCGGCTTAACCAGCTTGCCGTCCTGTTTGATGATCACATCGCCTTCATTGACGTCGTCGGCGCCTTCAATCACCGTGGTTTCCAGGAATGCGTTGTACTTGTGAGCCAGGTCGCCGGCATCGGTGGATACCGGGATCTTCTGGGTCAGGCCGGCGCCCAGTGAGTCGGTGCGGGCGACGATAATACCGTCGTCGACACCCAGTTCCAGGAAGGCGTAGCGAATGGCGTTAATCTTGGCCAGGAAGTCTTCGTGGGGCACGGTGACCTTGCCGGCCTGGTGGCCGCACTGTTTGGCGTCGGATACCTGGTTTTCGATCTGGATGGCGCAGGCGCCGGCTTCGATCATTCTCTTGGCCAGCAGGTAGGTGGCTTCCTCGTTACCGAAGCCGGCGTCGATGTCGGCAATGATGGGTACCACGTGGGTCTCATAGTTGTCGATCGACTTCAGTGCGGCTTTTTCTTTCACCTGGTCGCCGGCCTCGCGGGCAGCGTCCAGATCCTTGAACAAATGGCCCAGCTCGCGCGCATCAGCCTGGCGCAGAAAGGTGTACAGCTCTTCGATCAGTGCCGGAACCGAGGTTTTCTCGTGCATGGATTGATCCGGCAGCGGGCCGAACTCGCTGCGCAGGGCGGCAATCATCCAGCCTGACAGGTACAGGTAGCGTTTGCTGGTAGTGCCGTGATGCTTCTTGATCGCCAGCATTTTCTGCTGGCCGATAAAACCGTGCCAGCAGCCCAGTGACTGGGTGTATTGTGAAGAGTCGGCGTCGTACTCCGCCATGTCGCGGCGCATAATACCGGCGGTGTAACTGGCAATGTCGAGGCCGGTCTTAAAGCGATTCTGCGACTCCATGCGGGCGGCGGATTCAGGACTAATGGCAGACCAGGCCTGGCCCTGGGCCTTGCAAAGTCCGGAAAATTTCTCGATGAGATCCTGATAACTAGACATGGGAAGTACCTGCGATAGCTGGGGTGTGTAAAAGGTTGAAGCGTATCTTAGGGCGTGAAAGCGTATAAATAAAATCAATAGTAAGTATATCTGCTATTCATATAGAAAATAATAGGTGATGGGGGGTCAGGACTTACATTTCACATCGGTGGGATGCATTATAGAGGTCTGATGTATCCCACCGATGTGAAATGTAAGACC
>JAPUKZ010000447.1 GCA_027295405.1 Gammaproteobacteria bacterium | reverse complement strand
TAGGTCGTTGCTGTTGGGGCTGGCGAAACTGACGGTCGGCACCACCGCCACACCCGGCGCCAGTCGCACCGCCTGGCCCTGCTCCGGATGTGCCAGCATGGAACGCGCATAGCCGATGCCGGTGTCGTGGAACTCGCCACTGCTGAACAGGGCGTGATCCTCCGCCAGGGTGTGGCACATAACACAGCCCTGGCGCTGGAACAACTCAAAGCCGCGTTGCGCGGCCGGGCTCATGGCATCGGGCTCAGCCCCGAAATACCAGCGATCGAAGTCTGAATTTGCCGACAACAGGGCCCGCTGGTAACTGGCCAGCGCCATACCCACGGTTTCCATTCCCGGACCGCGTCCGAAGGCCGCTTCGAACAAACCGGCGTAGTCTTCTGCCTGGCGCAGGGTATCCAGCACGAAACCAATGGACGGGTTGGCCATTTCGTTGTTCCTGAGCAACGGTTGCCAGACCTGGTTCTCCAGGGTGCTTTCCCGCCCGTCGTGAAACAGGTGGCGGCGATAGCCCACATTGTAGAGCGAGGGCGCATTGCGTTTAACGAAGCGGCCCTCGATACCCACCGGGGTCTTCAACTCGTACTGGGTAAAACCCTGCTCCGGGATATGGCACATGGCGCAGGAGAGGGTGCCATTGAAGGAAAGTCTGCGATCGAAGAACAATTTCCGGCCCAGCGCGATGCCGGCCCCGGTGGGCGGATTGGACTCCGGCACGGGCACGGGCGGCAGTCCCAGCGGCGGTTGGTTGAGCAATTGCAGCAATTCGTGCGGCTCGCCACCGGTGGGCTGGATAGCGCGGGAAGGCACCAGATAATCAGCAGCTTCGGCTACCAGGGCAAAACCCAGTAGCAACAGCCCGATGCACCCGTGCTGCCACTTAACTCCAGGTGAATTGGATTGACGCATGCGCGGTGGAAGTACCCTAAAAATCGACTAAGCTAACTGGATAACTAATTATAGAGGGCTTCTGCCATGAGATGGTTACTTCTTTTGAGCCTGTTGCTGACACTGGCAGCCAATGCTGACGAAACCTGCCTGTCGCCGTACATGGCGAAAATCGAGGGCCAGGAGGACTTTGTCTACGTCTGGACGCTGGGCATTCCCGGTATTGGTGATGAGCAGGACAAACTGGTCACCGTCAGCGTCAATCCGGATTCATCGAACTACGGCGATATCACCAGTTCACTCTCGGTTGGTGGCCGTAACGAGGCGCACCACACTGGCCTGACCGATGACCGGCGCTACCTGTGGGCGTCCGGCCTGGATACCAACAAGATTTTCATCTTCGACGTGCACACCGATCCCGCCAAACCCAGCTTACACAAAACCATCTCGAATTTTGTCAGCAAGAGCGGTGGTGTTGTGGGACCCCATACCAGCTATGCCCTGCCCGGCCGGATGATGCTGACTGGCCTGTCCAACAACCGCGATCACGGCGGGCGCACCGCCCTGGTGGAGTACACCAACGCCGGGGATTATGTGGCCACCTACTGGATGCCCACAGACGACAACCTGCAAGGAGCGGTCAAGTCCGGACAATTTGCCGATGGCTACGGCTATGATGTGCGCGCCCTGCCGCGCAAAAACCTGATGGTGACTTCCTCATTCACCGGCTGGAACAACTACATGACAAACCTGGGCACCCTCATGGCAGACGCCGAGGCCATGAAAGCCTTCGGCAACACCGTGGTGATCTGGGACTTACACGCGCGCAAGCCGAAGAAGATTCTCGATGTTCCCGGCGCGCCGCTGGAACTGCGCTGCGCCTGGAACCCGGACCACAATTACTGCTTTACCACGACGGCGCTCACCTCCGAGGTCTGGCTGATCTACGAGGATACGCAGGGCGAGTGGCAGGCGGAGAAAGTAGGCGATATCGGTGACGCCAGCAAAATCCCGCTGCCGGTGGATATTTCCATTTTCGCCGACGATACCCGCCTCTGGGTAGATACCTGGAACGACGGCATGGCCCGGCTGTATGACATCAGCGATCCTCACAACGCCAAGCAGATTTACACGAAGAAAATCGGCGAGCAGGTCAATATGGTCTCCCAGAGCTGGGACGGCAAGCGCGTCTATTTCACCTCCTCGTTGTTGCGCAACTGGGACAAGCAGGAGCCCAGCGGGCCGGATCTTCATTACCTGAAAATCTACGACTTCGATGGCAAGGAGCTGGAGGAAGTGCTGGCTATTGATTTCATCGCCGCCAAGCTGGGCACGCCGCACCAGATGCGTTTTGGCGCCTACTCCCTGTACGGGAAAAAAGTCGCCGCAAAATGAGCATCACCCGTCGGTGGGCGCCAGTTCTGGCGCTCACCGCCAGTCTTCTGCCAGTGACAGGCTTGAGTGAAGAAAAACCACAGATTCTCGCCCCCGGTTACGGGCCTCTGCAATTTCAGCCGCCCGCGGCCGGCAGTTATCAACTGCCGCCACTGGGTATCGCTGCCGACGGCAAGGTACTGGACAGCAGCGGTGTACAACGGCGCCTGCAGCAGCTGACCGGCGACAAACTGGTGCTGATGGGGTTTATCTATACCCACTGCGCCGATGTGAACGGTTGCCCCCTGGCCAGCTTTGTCATGAAAAAAGTGCAGGCCCAGCTGCTTGAAGACCAGGCGCTGGCCGCCCAGGTGCGCCTACTCAGCCTGAGCTTTGACCCGGAGTTGGACACCCCCGCAGCACTCACCGATTATGCCCGGCATTTTCGGCGCCAGGACTTCGACTGGCAATTCCTGACCACCGCCTCAGAACAGGACCTGCAACCTATACTCGAGGGTTACGGCCAGTTCCGGGTCAAAAACTATGACGACAAGGGTGACTATGCCGGCAGCATGTCACACATACTCAGGGTGTACTTGATCGACCGCCAGCGCCGTATCCGCAATATCTACAGTACCGGCTTCCTGCACGCCGATACCGTGCTCAACGACCTGCGCACCCTGGCCCTGGAGGGCTGACGGAGAGCGGAGTTACTCCCGGGATTTTTGCAAGGCATCCTCCAACTGGGCAATCGTCTCGTCGATCGTGTAGTGGTCATCTTCGCTGTACTCATCGAACAGATTAATAATCCGGTCGGAACGCCGCCCCGCCACCATGAGCCGCAAGTACAGGCTCTCCTGCGTGCTGGGTTTGCGCACGGCATCAATGATGAATACCACAATACTGATGGGGCTGAGGAATAAATCGCGCAACGCGTCCGCTGCCAATTTGATCTGGAATACCAGCAGATGGCGCAGGGCGCGTTCAACTGAAACATTTGCTTGCTGCTCGGACTTTTTGAAAAACATGACCATCCCCCGGTTAGCGAGATATTATACCCGGCGATGGGAGTTTGCTACGGGACCCTACTTGCAAAACACAGAGATGAGGTACTTCGCCTACGGCTCCAATATGTCGTTGCAGCGCCTGTTGCGGCGAACACCCAGCGCCCGGGCCCTGGGGCGTTTCTCACTGCCGGGACACGAGCTTCGCTTTCACAAATCCGGTCGCGATGGCTCCGGCAAGTGTGACGCCTTCCGCACCGGTGTGTCGGAAGATGTGGTACTGGGCGTGCTGTACCGACTAGCCGGGCAGGAGAAAGAGGCGCTGGATAGAGCCGAGGGCCTCGGCTACCGCGAAACAACTATCACCGTGTATTCCGAGGCTGCGCAGCCGGTGCAGTGCTTCTGCTATTTTGCCACACGCATAGACCGCACGCTCGCGCCCTATAGCTGGTACAAGGAGCACGTTCTTATCGGGGCGCTAGAGGCCGCGCTACCCGCAGAATACATTGCCAGGATTGAAAGTGTGCCCGCTATCGCGGACCCCGATGTACGCCGCGCAGCAGCGCAGCGCGCCATTCACGAATAAAAAAATCAACTCAAACAAAACCCCGGAGAAGCAGTGTTTTTGCGGCTTGCAGGCACCTGCAATCGCCCCGGCAGCCATTTTTTGCGCTCAATCAAGAAAATTTTCCCAATTTAGGCAGAGCATTCTAAAAATTCTCTGTATCTTAGGCTGCGTAAACGGTATGACCGTGGCACTCGTTGCCGAACTTAACCCTCAACTGATATTCAGGAGAAGA
>JAPUKZ010000446.1 GCA_027295405.1 Gammaproteobacteria bacterium | reverse complement strand
AAAGAAGATTACCTTGTGTTCCAACAGAAGTGCCTTGATTGCTTCAATGTCGGCTTCAGTAGCATCTGCCAACCGGGGACCCGATGGATTTTTGCGCTAACACTCGAGGGTATAGAACGGACGCGAATCCTGCGGCCCCTTGTGCACATGCAGCCGTCCCTTCGCCAATTCCATCACAATAGAAAACACGGTGCCGACCGGACCGATAGTGCTTTGGGAAACATTGCTGTAAGCCCGATTGATCGACAGTTCTTCCAGATCCTGGTTCAGTAGCAACTCTTGCAGCTGCCCCACCGATACCTGCTGGCCGAGGGCGTCCAGCGCCTCCCGGGCGCAGTCATAACGCTCCAGCGTTGAGGTGAATGGCTCACCCGTATCCAGCTCGGCCTCTTCCAGGTAGTGATTACTGTGTACCAGTGTGCCTCGCTGTGGCTTGATCTCGAAGCTCTGCTCGCCGGCAAACTCCAGACTCAGGCTGTTACCCGCGGCGTCAGCAACCAGCACATGGCTGGCTTTTCCCAACCCGGCGCGACGCTTGAGCACCACCACCTGCTCCAGGTTACAACTGTCTAGCATAGCGCGCAGCAGGATGTGTACCGGCACACCTCTCAGCTCGCCCCGTACCCGCAAGATATTGAGACAAACTCCAAGACCTGCGCTGTTCATGCCGATCTTGCCGATAATTCCCGCTTCGGTCAGCATGGTGATGCGGTGGCCGTCCGCGCGCTCGATCCTGAGCAGCACGGTCAGGGCCTCGGCGGCCTGGTACCAGTCCCAGTTCTGCGCCAACGAGGGGCCGTTTTGATGCCAGAGCACGGTGCATTCAGCCACGGTACTGTTGTAGATTTCCGAGCGAGCATTGAGCACAAAAATATAGCGCTCATCGACCCCGGCGCCAGCAGCGAGAGCCTTGATTTCGTCGGCGTAGTCGGGGTTGAACTCCGTTATTATCGTCTTAAAGTCTCGCGCCAAATCCCACAAGCGCGCCTGGGCCAGCCCGAACATACTGAGGTAAAAATCGAGATTGGTTTCGATACGCGGTGCGAGTAACTGACCGTGTTGATAGCCGATATCTTCGGCATCCCCGCTCAGCTGGAAAGCGTCAAAAACCCTGGCCTGCATCCCGATCAAGCCCAGCCTAGCTCAGCCAGCGCCCAGGGCGCGTTCCAGATCTTGGTCATCCGGGCGACCTTGCCTTCGGCATTCATTTTCAGCACGTAGACATAGTGGCTGCGGGTTTCCTGCTGCGTCGCGGCCACCGGGCCACCTTCACCGACATGTTTGCCGTTGAAGGTGGCAAAGAACAGCGCGCTCTGGTTGGCCTCATCCCAGGCAGATGTGTGTAAATCGTAATCGCACCCGGCAAGTGGGCCGGCGCCAAGGCCCGCCATCCACTCGCAGTATCCCTCTACCGTGGTCACTTCGACCAGTGGCTCACTCTGGGCAGTAAAACCTGCACCATCGGCCACATATTGCTGGCAGCCCGCCCAACCTTCCAGGTTTTCGCAGGCATGAAAAAATTTAGTCGCTACATCAAAGCTACTCATTTGCTACACCTCTGTCCGGGCTACCCAGTGACGGGCACCGAGTTATTGTGGTTATGTCGCGAAACTGACCGGCTCGGCGTCCCAATCTATACTCGGGTATCCGGAATCAAATCTATTGGATAGAGTATGGACAGTTTCAAAGGCCGCCATCACCAGCGAGACATCATATTACAATGCGTGCGGTGGTACGTCGCTTATTCACTCAGCTATCGCGACCTGGAAGAACTCATGCAGGAGCGTGACTACGCGGTAGACCACAGTTCGATCCAGCGCTGGGTTGTACATTATGCACCTCGCATCGAGAAAGCCCTTCGTAAAAACAAGAAGCGAACTCACTTGCGTTGGCGGATGGATGAGACGTATATAAAAGTGAAAGGTGAGTGGAAATATCTCTATCGAGCCGTTGACAAGCAAGGTAAGACATGGGGCGGCCTGGCTGCGCTGCAAGCGGCATCACTGGCTACCGGCTTTCCCTTCGTGCTGGTATTGCTACTGATGCGTCAGCCTGCTCCGCGGGCTAAAATCTGAACCACGATAGAGAGCTACGGCAAGCTTCCTGACAAGGCCCGACATGCCAGCGCCAGCCACCAGCGAAAGCGGCTCTTCCCATCTGTCCGCGGGGTTCATCTTGCTGGCGGAATTCACGGATGTGATGCCTGTTGCCGATTGTGTATGTGGATGACGGCGACCGTATTACCCACGCTGGCTAAGCTGCGATCATGCCATGCTCACGCATGATAGCGGCGATCTCCGGCAAACTGCTGGGGTCGTCGATGGTGGAGGGAATCGTGTAATCCTCACCGGCGGCAATCTGGCGCAGGCTTTTGCGCAAGATCTTGCCGGAGCGGGTCTTGGGCAAGCGCTTGACGATCAGCACGCGCTGGAAGCAGGCAAAGGCGCCAATCTCCCGACGGACTCTATCGACCAACTGCGCTTGCAAATCCTGCTCCTCTATTTCCACCCCGTCTTTCAGTAACACCAGGCCCACTGGGATCTGGCCTTTGAGGGAGTCGGCAACGCCTATCACCGCGCATTCCGCCACAGCCGCGTGCCCTGCCAGCACCTCTTCCAGCTGGCCGGTGGACAAACGGTGTCCGGCAACATTGATCACGTCGTCGGTGCGGCCCATGATGAAGACATAGCCATCGGCGTCCTTGTAGCCGCCGTCACCGGAAACATAATAGCCAGGTATTTCCTCTAGATAGCCCTCGCGAAAGCGCTCAAAATCGCCCCAGATCGTGGGCAGGCAACTGGGCGGCAGGGGTAACCGGATAGCAACGATACCCTGCTGCTCAGGTCCAAGCTCATTCCCCGAGTCATCCAGAATGTGCACGTCGAAACCCGGCACTGGCATGGTGGCCGAACCGGCCTTGATCGGCAGGGGCTCGACCCCCATGAGATTGCCGCAAATCGCCCAACCGGTTTCAGTCTGCCACCAGTGGTCAATCACCGGAACACCCAGTGTGTCATCCAGCCAGTGCCAGGTGGGAGGATCCAACCTTTCCCCCGCCACGAACAGGGTTTGCAAGCTGGACAGGTCGTAGCAGTTGAGGCACTCGGCACCCGGGTCCTCCTTCCTGATCGCCCGAAACGCCGTTGGCGCGGCAAACAAGGCCTTGACCCTGTAGTCCTGCACCACGCGCCAGAAGGCGCCCGCATCGGGGGTTTTCACCGGTTTGCCCTCATACAACACTGTCGACAATCCGGCCAACAGAGGGGCATAGACAATATAGGAATGCCCCACGACCCAGCCCACATCGGAAGCCGCCCAGAACACCTCGCCGGGGTTCATGTCGTAGATGGCTTTCATGCTGTATTTCAAAGCCACCGCATGGCCGCCGTTATCGCGCACCACACCCTTGGGTTTACCGGTGGTACCGGAGGTATACAGGATATACAGCGGGTCGCTGCCCTTGACCGCAACACAGTCGGCAGGCTCCGCGGCGGCCATGGCCTGTTCCCAGTCCACATCGCGATTGGCACGCAGATCAGCTGTGACCTGGGATCGTTGCAGGACAATACAGGTTTGCGGTGTGTGGGCGGCCAATTCTATTGCCTGATTCAGTAGCGGCTGATAGGGAATCACCCGCTCCACCTCGATACCGCAGGATGCCGAGACCAGGACTTTGGGCTGGGCATCGTCAATGCGCGAGGCCAGTTCCTGCGGCGCGAAACCGCCGAAGACCACAGAGTGCACCGCCCCGAGGCGGGCACAGGCGAGCATGGCAACCACTGCTTGGGGCACCATGGGCATATAAATCACCACCCGGTCCCCTTTACCCACTCCGTAGCGCAGCAAAACACCGGCGAAGCGGGCAACCTGGTCCAGCAGTTCGGCATAGGTGATCTGTTGGCGGGTATCGGTCACCGGCGAATCGTAGTAGATCGCCACCTGATCCCCACGGCCCTGTTCCACCTGGCAGTCCAGCGCCAGGTAGGCCGTGTTCAACTCCCCGTCAGCGAACCAGCGATCCATACCATTTTCATCCTGGGACAGGATCTGCTTCGGTTTTTTATACCAGGCCAGCGCCTCTGCCTTCTCCGCCCAGAAAACCTGCGGCTCTTCAATCGATCTCTGGTATTCATCGGCGTACGACATGGGTCCGGTCCTGGTTGCTGAAAGTCAGTTGGGGGAGCACTCGAAACAGGTGACACGATTACATAAAAACCGTGGCGGGCAAAGACCCGGCCCGACCCCGCGAGCCATTTTTACCGGCGAGGCCAAAACCCCAACCTTTAGCTATGGCCACGGACACTGATCAACATCAAGCACGGGGTCACCGCAACCAGTTACACTGAGCCAGGAATAAACGAAGTGCCACCATGCAACAAATCGAGGAACCCTCCCCCGGACTGACCACTGCCCCTTTGTGGCAACTGGCTTTTCGCCCCGGCTTTCTGGCCGCCGCCCTGTGTGCGGTGTGGGCCATGATCGCCTGGTTGCTGATCCTGGAGGGGAAACTGGGCTGGGACCACGACTATCCGCCGACCCGGTGGCACGCCCACGAGATGTTATTCGGTTTTGCCCCGCCGGTGGTGGTAGGGTTTCTGCTGACCGCTGTGGCGACTTGGACCGGCGTGGCTGGCAGGGTCTGGGCGTACCCTTGCTGTGGTCTCTGCACCTGAGTTACCTGTTCATTCCGCTGGGTTTGCTGGGACTCGCGCTGGTTATTCCAGACCCGCTCGCCAGCAAGCAAGTCATGCACCTACTGGGCATAGGCGCCGTGGCCAGGGTGATTCTCGCCACGATCGCCAGGGTATCCTTAGGCTGTACTGGTAGGCCACTGGCTTAGGCCATACTGGCAGGCCACTGGAAGTTGGCGTAGCAGTGAGTACTTGCTACGTCCCGTATTTTTTACTCCGGAACATCCATGACCACCCGAATTCCCACGTCGCTCGTGCGCAGCTTGCGCGTGCCAAAGGCACGTGCACCGGCTCGTATTGACCAGCCATCCGACTCCGCAGAGCCGCCCCGCAATTCGCGCGATTCGCAGTTGCCGAACAGCTGGGGCAGCCCGTTCGGGGGCGGTGCGCTGTTTGGATCGACGCAGTCCTTGGTCCACTCCCAGACATTGCCATGCATGTCATACAACTTCCAGGCATTGGGCGGGAAGGACTTCACGGGAGCGTGCCGCCCCGCAAAAGAGGTCTTGCAATCTATGCAATTGGCCCGATTCTCACCCAGGTCATTACCCCAGCTGTAGGTGGTGGACGTACCCGCGCGGGCGGCATACTCCCACTCCGTAGCACTGGGCAAGCGGTAGTAGTGGCCACTTTCCCAACTCAGCCAGGTCACGTAGGCCTCCGCTTCATCCCAACTTACTCCATACACCGGCAAGCTATCATCCCGAATAGTAAATTTCCGCAACTCGGCCGAGTGCGTTGCGGTAAGAAACTGACGGTACTGACCGGCGGTGATCTCCGTGGCGCTGACCGCGAGTTCCCGGGAAAATGTCACCCGCCCGATACCCTGCGAATCGCCGCTCCCGCCACCAAGAGACATGCTACCCGCGGGAATGACAACCATAGTCGGGCCGTTGCCGCCCGAGCGCAAGCTGTCGCTGAACACGTCGCCATCGTCATAGTCGAGCTGGGCCCAGGCAAGCGACGAAATACAGGACAAAAAGATTAACCAAGCCAGAACAGGCAGGGGCTGTTTGACAGTCATGAAGCTCTCCTTTCCAGTGTCATGGGAAATAGACAAACCTTATTCCTAAAGGTAGTCCATAGCAGACAAAACGCAGGTTTTTTTCTCTGCCAGGACCCTGATTACACACAAGAAAATCCATCTATCCGGTTTGTGTCATCGCCCAAATCGACTAACCTCCGCGCTTACCCTGAGTTATCCACAGGGCTATAATGCCCGGTTCTCACCAGCAGAGCTCTGCGATAACAAGCCGCGAGGACACACCCATGAATGCGCCAGAAACCCACACCGAGCAACACGACCCTATTGCCGAAAGCATGCTGAAAACCCTGCAGGCCCAGCGTGACGACTTTATCAACGAGGGACATGTCAGCGCCGAAGCCCGCATCGACAGGCTCAATCGTGGTATTGCTGCAATATCCAAACACCAGGATCGCCTGGTAGAGGCCCTGAATACGGATTTCAGCTGCCGCCCGCGCGAGCTGTCCATGCTCACTGATATCGCCGGCAGTATCATGCCGATGAAAACCGCGGCCAAACACGTGCGCAAGTATATGAAGCCGGAGAAACGCAAGACCCTGTTCCCCATGAACCTGCTGGGAGGTCGCTCCCGCATCGAATACCAACCACTGGGCGTGGTGGGCATTCTCAGCCCCTGGAATTTTCCGGTAAACCTGACCTTTGGCCCACTCGCGGACATTCTCGCTGCCGGTAACCGTGCCATCATCAAGCCCTCGGAGTTCACCCCCACGGTCTCCGATGTGATGGCCGAGCTGGTACGTGAGGCCTACGACGAGAAAGAGGTAGCGATTTTTACTGGCGGACCTGAGGTTGGCGCCGCATTTACCTCTCTACCCTTCGACCACATGATTTTCACCGGAGCCACCTCCATCGCCCGTCACGTAATGGCCGCAGCCGCCAAGAACCTGGTACCGGTCACCCTGGAATTGGGCGGCAAGTCACCGGTACTGATCAGCCGCAGCGCGGATATCAAAAAGGCGGTCAACCGCATCATGCTGGGCAAGACCATGAACGCAGGCCAGATCTGTTTGGCGCCGGATTACCTGATGGTACCGGAGGAAAAACTGGACGAAGTGGTGCAGGAAATCCAGAGCGTTGTCGCGGAAATGTTCCCCAAGCTGCTGGATAACCCACAGTACACCTCGGTTGTGAACAGCCGCCACTACCAGCGTTTGCAGGAAAATCTGGAGGACGCCCGCAGCAAGGGCGCGGAAGTCATCGAGATGAATCCGGCGGGTGAGGACTTCGTCAACCAGCAGGGCACCCAGAAAATTCCGCCGACCGTGGTCAAGCACCCGACTGAGGATATGCGGGTACTGGAAGAGGAAATTTTTGGCCCACTGCTGCCGATCAAGACCTACAAGGACTTCAGCGAGACCATCAACTACGTCAACAGTAAGCCACGTCCGCTGGCGATCTACTATTTTGGTGAAGACGGTGCTGAGGAACGGGAGGTACTGGATCGCACCACCTCCGGCGGGGTCTGCCTCAACGATGTGATCATGCATATCATGCAGGAAGACCTGCCCTTCGGCGGCGTCGGCCAGGCGGGCATGGGCTCTTATCACGGCTACGATGGCTTCAAGACCTTCAGCCATGCCAAATCCATTTACAAGCAGTCCAAATTTGATATCGCCGGGCTAGCTGGTATGCGGCCGCCCTACGGACCCAGTACCGAAAGAAGTATCAAGATGCAAACCAAGGTATAAGCACAGACGGACACCGGGACGCCGGCCGCCACAACTCTGGCCGCAGGGACGCCTGCCGCCGGCACCACGCTTAAAAACACACTGCCACGGAGTTCGCAATGGGCGATTTAAAGCTGGGTTTGGCTCAGGGTTACTGGAGCGCGGGCCCCAATCCCAATTTCGTGGAGATGGCCCAGGAGGCAGAAAAACTGGGTTACGATTCAGTGTGGTCGGCGGAAGCCTGGGGCAATGACGCCTTCACCCCTCTGGCCTGGATAGGCGCCCAGACCGAAAAGATCAAGCTGGGCACCGCCGTCGTGCAGTTATCCGGTCGCACACCGACCGCGTGCGCCATGCACGCCCTGACCCTGGACCTGCTCTCCAACGGCCGCCTGATGTTGGGGTTGGGTGTATCCGGCCCGCAAGTAGTGGAAGGTTGGTATGGGCAGCCCTTCCCCAAGCCGCTGGCACGCACCCGCGAGTACATCGATATTATCCGCCAGGTGTTCGCCCGTGAGGCCCCGGTTACCAATGCTGGCCCACATTATCCACTGCCTTACAGCGGCGACAACGGGATGGGGCTGGGCAAACCCCTGAAACCCATCGTGCACCCGCTGCGCAACCACATACCCATCTATATGGGAGCGGAGGGTCCAAAGAATATTGCGCTCAGCACGGAAATTGCCGATGGCTGGCTACCACTGTTCTACAACCCGTACGATGAAAGCGTTTACAACGAGTCGTTGCTAAACGCCGGGCCGGACTTCCAGATCGCACAGATGGTTACCGTCAACATTACCGACGATATCGACGCCGGCCTGCTGGCGGTGAAGTACTTCCTCAGCTTCTATGTGGGCGGCATGGGTGCCAAGAGCACCAACTTCCACAAGGACCTGTTTGTGCGTATGGGTTACGAGGCAGAGGCGGAAAAGATCCAGCAGCTGTTTTTTGCAGACAAGCGCGACGAAGCAGCGCGGGTGATACCGGATGAATTCGCCGATTCGCTGGCCCTGATTGGCCCCAAAGATCGCATCAAGGATCGCCTGCAGGCCTGGCGCGACTCGCGGGTGACCACCTTGCTGGTTGCCACCACGGACAAGGATCAACTGCGCAATATGGCCGAACTGATCCTGTGAGCACAGATTTCGGTAAGCTCAACCCCAACACCCCCATTCTGGCCGGCGGGCAGCAGATGGGAAGACTGCCGGGCTGAGAATAGAGGCCTGGGCCGGGTCGGGTGCAACCGGCTATTCAGCGCTCATGACTCTGGATCTCTCCGCGGTGAAATTTCAAACAGGGTGATTTCGCTGCGGGTGCCCAGCCGCATGGTGGGTCCCCAGGTTCCGGTACCGGTAGAGACATAAAGATGGGTGTCTTCATGCCGAAACAGACCGGCGGCTTTATCAAACACCCGGTTCACCACCCAATTGAAAGGCACAATCTGGCCATTGTGGGTATGGCCGGAGATCATCAAATCTACCCCCGCCGCGGCGGCGGCTTCGTGACCGCGGGGGCGGTGGTAGAGCAACAGCACAAATTTGTGGTCGTGGATGTCAATCCTGGCCAGTTCCCGCTCCACCTGGCGGTGGTCGTCCATGTCGTCGATACCAATCACCTGCAGGTGCTCCTCGTGCCAGTCCTCGTTGCGCAGGACGTTCACTCCCAGGTTGCGCAGGCGCTGCACTATCTCCTCAAGATCCTCGTACTTCTCGTGGTTACCGATAGAGAAATAGGTGGGGCCAACAACCCGCGTGAGCGCGGCAAGTTGATCCTCGCCAATACCCGGCGCATCAATAAGATCCCCGGTGATACAGAGGAAATCCGGATTCAGCGCGTTAACTTTGTCAATCACGTGTTCCAGAAAACGTGGGCTACGGGAGCCGATATGCACATCGCTGATCTGCACGAAACGCAGCGGCGGGTGGTCTTTGCTGCTGGGCAAATGCACCGTCACAACCGTGGGCGACAGCGCGTTGAAGACGCTATAGATGGTCAATCCGATGGCAGACCCCAACACCAGCCAGGCGGCCTCACGCGGCTGCAGCCATGTCAGCAGGACCGGAATTTCAGCCAGTAACATCAGGCCCAGCACCACCGGGCTTATACCCAGATAGGTATCTGCCGCCGTGCGCAGCCATGCCGCCCAGCGCCCATCGCGGTCGCGCAGCAATACGCGGGCAATGATCTGGTTGAAAAAAAGGGGGACGAATATCAGCAACGTCGCCAGCCACCCCAGTCCGAACCAGGCGCACAAGCGCAGCACCGGGTAGGCAAACAGGGGGAGATGCAGCAGCAAGGCAACAAGTACAAATCGCTGCCAACCCCGGGGCCGATCTGGCCGGTGTGAGTTCAATGGCGGTGTGGTCTCACGGTCAAGAGCTCCAGCAATAACAGCCATAGGTTGCAAAGTACAATCTGGCGGAGCCGCTATGCTAGCAACAACCCTTTCTGCTGGACAGTCCCTGAACTGCGCTGGGTAATTCGGGAGCGCCTGGAGCTCACCTGCCTGGTACTCGCCAACGCCCTGAGCTTGTGCCATGCTTTGTTTTTTTTGCGGGAAAGCGTTATGAAAACCATGCTTTTGGCGGCTGTGATTCTGCTCGGCAGCGGTTGTGCCGAGGTTGGAAGTGAGCGCTGGTGTGAGAACATGGAAGAGAAACCCAAAGGCGACTGGAGCGCCAATGATGCGGCAGATTACGCCAAGCACTGCATCTTCGACTGATTCCGGTGCTCCCCCCATGGGCCGGGTACCCATAGGCACGGCAAGCTGACAAGACCAGAGCAAAGCGGATCGTTGCAACGACTCGCCATACTCGCGGGCCTTGTCACCGTGGTGTTCAGCGCGACGCTGGCCATCCTCAGCCAGCGCTACTACTACGCCGATACTCCCTTCTTCCTGATTCAACAGCTGGAGACGGGCTGGTTCTACAGCAATGACCCA
>JAPUKZ010000445.1 GCA_027295405.1 Gammaproteobacteria bacterium | reverse complement strand
TCGTTTCCCTCGAGCTCGAAGGCCGTGTCGCCTGGCTTGAAACTGCCTTCGTCATAGGCCCATTCCCCACTCATGGTATAGGCTACGGCCCGGCAGTGGTGTATGTGGCGCGGCAGGCGACTGCCCGCCTCAAAGCGGATTTTTACGACGACCCGGTCGCGGGCTTCGTCCACCTTCAACACCTTGGCAAATACGCCCTCGGCACCCGGCAGGGGAAGGCTCAGGTACTCCTGGTTTTCGTCGCGTATGATGCTCATTTCTTCAGACATGATGTTGTCTCCTGTGTGGTTGTTCAGCAGTAGAGAGTATAGTCCGCCCCCTGCCCGGCGTTTTGAGAGTAGACGACACTTAGTTGAGAATACGCGACAGCTCCAGCTCAGCGCGGGAACTGTTGCAGGCAGAGGCTCACTAGACCACCTGAAATCGATGAGCGGTAGACAGCGTTAAATGCTCTGGTGGCACATAGCCCGCAGGACAAGAAAACAACACGACGTCACAGCTTTCGCGCGTAAGGTTCAGAACAGTAAAGCCGTTCCGTTCAACCGGTGGCATAAACTCCTCAATGCCCACATCCTTGGCAGTGGCCGCCGTCAAGCCCCGGGCTGTAGACAGCCAACCCAGACCACCCACGCCCACCGGACCGCTGAGCACGGTGTAAACTGGGTTGGACCGCAGATCCAGATCGCCACTGCGATCAATCCGGCCTGCACCCAATAAGTGCAGATCACCGGAAACAACTAGTGCCTTGCGTCGTTTTTGTGCAGACAGGGCCTGTACTAAACGCTGGTGCTGATACCACCAACCGCTTTGCCACAGATACTTGTTCCCCTCCGCGTCCCGCTGTACGGCGGCCAATGTGGTGCCACTACTTTCCAGCATATCGGGATACCATTCGCGCCATTTGCCGGCGGTCCAACCCATGGGGTGGGAGGGGAAATGGGCAAAATGCTGCGTATCTTCACTGCGCGTGTTCTCAATCAGCCAGGACTCGACGGCGGGAGGCACCAGGCCGGCCCTGTCGCCCTGTAAGTTCAATTGACCGCCGCAGTCGTACAGCACGCCAGCAAAGAGATCGCCGTAGCGCAGACTGCCAAAATGGGTAGAGAGATTGACGCCACCCGCCGAGAATTGGCCGGGAAAGGTCTCTTGCAGGGTTTCCTCGACGATAAACTCGGGAAAATAAAGCCGTTGCAGTGACTGCCTCAGATCCCGGTTAAACGAACTGGGAGGAAACGTCACAATCTCGGGTGTGGCGTCATCATTTTCAAAATAGTCGTGATCGTCGGTGATAAAAAATACGGGTGTTGAACGAAAGGCCACGCCGTAGATTCGCGCGATTTGTTCATCGGCAATGGCTGTCAATACCGCTTCATTTTCAGTACCCAATACGGGCAGGTCCTCCGCGAATGCACCCCCCCAGACTTTGAGGAACAGCCGCATAGCCGCTCTTCCCAGAGCACTGTCGCGATTCTCGGTCCAGGAGCGATAGTCCCAGTAGACATGGTCGCCATTGGCCACCACCAGATCAGGTTCCTGCGCAAGCATCAGCTCGAAGAGTTTTTGTCGATAGGCTGCCGGTTTAAACGCATCGCGATTGCCTGGCAGCACGGGTAGATCAGGCCCGCCAGCACAGGTATAGGTGATAACTCTTAGCCTTTCGGTCTGTTGCTCGGGTGCGGGAAATGTCTTCAGCGGCCAACCATCACACAGGGCCTGACCCGCCTGATCAATCAGTTGCAACCAGTATTCGGTATCTGGAGATAGTTGTCCGACCCGAAACGCCCAGAACCGACCCGCGGTATCCTGTTGTTCACCGGAAACGACCCGACTACCGATACGCAGCAACGGAACAGACTCACGCGCCGCATTAAAAGACAGCTTGATATTCATTGCCTGGTGAGAAACCAGCGGCATCATATGTTGCAGGTCACCGCGTTCCCACGGGTCATCATATTTATCGCGCGTGGAACAGGCGGTCCCGGTTAGAGCGAGTGCCGAAGCGCCGAGACCCAACTTTAGCAGCGAACGTCGATCCAGATTGAGTTTCATCATGTTCACTCTCAAATCAAACTCGGATTCACCGGCCTGTCGTTGGACCCCGGCTGCACTTGTCTAACAAAGCCCCGGTGACGCACGCCGGCGCTGGAGTCGTTGCCAAACCGTCAGGGTTGCTGGTAGAGGGATTCCATAATCTGATCGACCGTGAACGTGCCCGGGCGCTGCCGGGGCGGGAACTGTTGCAGGCTCTGTACAAAGCGACCTACCACCACCCGCCCCTGCGCGCCCACGGGTGCAATTTTATGGTCCCACCAGAGGTTGTAACTGTTGGAGTCCGTATCCGCCCGCTCCAGCGGATCCCGACGCAGATGGAACACCTTGGGAATGCGCAGGGTCACAAACGGGTCGCGCCACACGTCAAAGCGCCGGGCCCGCTGCTCGGCGAAAACCAGCTTCCAGTCCCCGATACGCGTTGCTGTCAGTACTCCATCGTCGCTAAAGTAGAAAAACTCACGGCGTGGGCCCCGCGCCTGTTGACCGCTGAGATGCGGCAGAAAGTTGTAACCGTCCAGGTGAACCTTGAAGTTTTTATCTCCCACGCGATGCCCTTGCTTCAGTTTAGCCGCGATGTCGTCTTCACCCGCCGCCGCCATTAGTGTCGGTACCCAATCCAGGTGCGACATCACCTGGTTGCTGACACTGCCCGCTGCAATCCGGCCCGGCCAGCGCACCATGGCAGGCACCCGGTAGCCGCCCTCCCAGTTGGTGTTCTTCTCGCCGCGAAAGGGCGTAATAGCGGCGTCCGGCCACTGGTTGAAATGGGGACCATTATCTGTGGAATAGATAACAATGGTGTCGTCGGCAATGCCCAATTCATCCAACTTGTCGAGCAGGACACCCACGTGGTCGTCGTGCTCCATCATGCCGTCGTTGTAGAAACCCTGCCCGGAACGCCCCAGCTGAGACTCCTGCACGTGGGTGTAATAGTGCATGCGGGTGGAATTGAACCAGACAAAAAAGGGCGTGTCCTGGCGCTGGGCTTTTTCAATAAATTTCAGCGAAGCGGCAAGAAACTCCTCATCCACCGTTTCCATGCGCTTTCTGGTCAGCGGTCCGCTGTCTTCAATTTTACCATCGGCAAAGCTGTGGATGACACCGCGGGGGCCAAAGCGTTGGTGAAAAGCCGGGTCCTTCGGATAATCTACATCCTCCGGCTGTTCCTCCGCATTCAGGTGGTAAAGGTTGCCGAGGAATTCATCAAAGCCGTGATTGGTGGGCAGAAATTCATCCTTGTCACCCAGATGATTCTTGCCGAACTGTCCGGTGACATAACCCTGGGCCTTGAGCAGTTCCGCCAGCGTCGGATCCTCCGGCTGCAACCCCAGATCCGAGCCGGGAATGCCCACCTTGGTCAGGCCGGTGCGTACCGGGTGCTGGCCGGTGATAAAGGCAGAGCGCCCCGCGGTGCAGCTCTGCTCTCCGTAGTAGTCGGTGAACAGCATGCCCTCGCGGGCAATCCGATCGATATTGGGCGTGGGGTAGCCCATCAAACCGTGACTGTAATGGCTGATGTTCCAGATACCGATATCGTCCCCCCAGATCACCAGGATGTTGGGACGCTCAGACGCAAAAACTGACTGGCCCAGTAGGCCAGTCAGTAGTGGGAGAGCTAACAAAACACGTCTCAGATGAATCATCAGGCAGTCCTCCGTTGTGTTACACGAGATTAAAAGCGATAGCGGGCCTGGATCTCGAAGCTGCGCGGAGCGTCGATGTGCTGGAAGTAGGTGCCGTCAAAACCTTGTCCTCCCAGCGGTACATCGTTGCCCCAGGTAGTGGTTTCTTCATCGGTCAGGTTTTTCCCGAGAATCGCAATACTCCAGGTCTCATCATAGCTGCCCAATTGAATCCGCGCATTGATCTTGTAGTAGGAGTCCTGGGCGAGGACCGGGTCCTGGTCATTCGCCACCTGGTAGTCATCCGAGTACATCAGGTCCGCACCCAGCTTCAGCTCCATGTTGTCACCCACCGGCCGCGCGTAATCCAGGCCCAGGGTGGCCGACCACTCCGGAGAAAACTGCAGCGGCTCTCCGGACAGATCCTGT
>JAPUKZ010000444.1 GCA_027295405.1 Gammaproteobacteria bacterium | reverse complement strand
GATGGCACCAGAATCAAGGTCACTCCGGTGGCGAACAGTACCCCGAAAGCCAGCGATATCACCATGGGAATCAGGAATGCGGCATGCGGGTTGGTTTCCAACATCATGGGCAACAGGCCAATAAACGTGGTCAGCGAGGTGAGAATGATTGGCCTGAACCGGTCCTCCGCTGCCTGTAGCAGCGACTCAAGAACGGCTACCCCCCCGTCCCGCAATTCATTAAGGCGCACGATCAACACCAGGTTGTCATTGACCACCACGCCGGAACAGGCCAACACCCCCAGCATGGACATCATGCTGACCTGCCAGCCCAGCAGCAAATGGCCAAAGATGGCACCCATGATGCCGAAGGGCACCGCAGTGAGTATCAGCAGCGGTTGCCAGTAACTGCGGAAGGGTATCGCCATCAGGCCGTATATAATCAACATGGACAGGGCCATGTACTTGACCATCCCGCTGGAAAATTCCTGCTCCTCCTGTAATTCACCATCCAGCACCACGCTCAGGCCCGGGTAAAGCGCCCGCCACCGGGGCAGGTGCTGGTGCAGGATCTCATCAATCACAGCCCGCGGGTTGGAGGTGTCGGGTCGCACTTCGGCACTCACTTCCAGCGTGCGTTTGCGCTGCAGGCGGTCGATGGTCAGGTAGCCGGGTACAATCCTGACCTCGGCAACAGTCTCAAACGGCACTTCGCGACCGTCGGCTGTTCGAATGCGCATGTCATTCAGGCTTTCAATCGAGACCCGCTCCTGCGCCGGGTAGCGGACCATGACCTTGACGTCTTCCCGGGTCCGGGGGATACGTTGCGCCTCTCCCCCATAGAATGCTCGCCGCACCTGCAGGGCAAGATCCGCCAGGGAAACGCCCAGGTTCTCAGCGGCGGGTTTCAGGCTGAGTTCGATCTCGTCCCTGGGCGATTGCAGGCTGTCCGACACGTTGAATATGCCTGGATAGCTTTCCAGCACCGCGCGCAATTCGCTGGAAACCGCCTGCAACACCTCCAGCTCCATGGCGGCCAGTACCAACTTGATGGGTTTGCCGGTGTCATTGAAAGTGAAATTCAGGCTGAAGTCCTCCACTTCGCCAAGATCACCAATCTGTTCGCGCCAACGCTCCGCCACATCCGCCGAGGCGACGCCTACATCATTGACCGCCACCCGCACCCGCACCGTGTTGTTGTTGCCGCGAGAGCTGATGTGTCCGATCACCGGCCCGAGGTCAGCGTATTCGGGACTGTTGTTGTACCTGGTTTTCATACGCACCGCCGCTGCTTCTACCTGGTGCAACTTGTCCAGGGTGTCCTGGAAGGCCCCACCCTCCTGCAAGACAATCAACGCAACCACCGAATCTGCGGTAATTTCCGGGAAAAAGGAAGAACGAACCCAGCCGCCCGCATAGATCGCCAGGCTCATTAACAGGACCACCATAAACACTGACAGTGTCAGCAGGTGGGAGCGCAGGCACTTGTGCAGGAACGGACGATAGACATTGGTAGCGAAAGCCAGCAGCGCGTCGGCACAGCGCTCTCGCATCAGCTCCAGTTTGGCCAGTGCGGGAATGCGAGAGGGCTGCACGGGCCGCATGTGGGCCAGGTGGGCGGGCAGTATCCACAGGCACTCGATCAGGGAAAAGGTCAGGGCCAGGATCACTACGGTGGGAATATCACTGGCGATCTTGGCCATGTCTCCCGGCATAAAATACATGGGAGCAAAGAATATCATCGTCGAGATGACAGCAAACATCACCGGCTTGACCACAGAGTGGGTTCCGGCGATAGCGCCAGCGTCCCCGAACTGACCCCTGGATTGCCGGGCATGGACGGACTCACTCACGATAATGGCATCGTCCACCACTATCCCCAGAATGAGGATAAAGGAGAACAAGGAGACCATGTTGAGGGAAACACCGGCGTATTGCAGCATCCACAGACAGCCCAGGAAAGCCACGGCAATACCGACACAAACCCACATTGCCAACAGCGGCCGCAGAAATACCAGCAGCACCAGAAACACCAGGATCAAGCCCCCGACCCCATTGCTGACCAGCGTATCCACCCGATTCCTGAAGGGATCCGCCTGGTTATGCCACAGGGACAGTTCCACCCCCGGCGGCAAGCGCTGCCGCACGTCCTGTAACCAGTCCCGCACACTGGCATCGGTGCTCAGCACATTGGGTGCGGATGTCACGTATATCTCCAGATCGTGGGAGGGCTTGTCATTGAAGCGATGCCGCACGTCCACGTCGGCAAAACCATCCACTACCGTTGCCACGTCCCCCAGCAATACGCGGGTACCGTCCCGCTTACTCAGCAGTACTATTTCTTCAAAGTCGGCGCGTTGGTAGGCCTGGCCCCGGGTTTGTAGCTGGATATCACCGCCAGCGGCTTTGATGGCACCCGCCGGCAAATTCAGGGATGAGCGGCGAATGGCTTCGACCACGTCGCCAAAACGCAAGCCGTAGCGCCGCAAGGTGTACTCGGAAACCTCCACCGAAACTTCATAAGGGCGTGGGCTGCTCAGTTCCACCACTGACACATTGGGGAGGGTGGAAAGTTCATCACGCAGGCTTTCCCCAAGCGACTTGAGATTCCCCTCCCCGATATCACCCGCCACGGTGATGGTCAGCATCTCATGCCGGTGCGCCAGCTCAGTGACAATAGGGCGTTCCGCCTCGGCGGGAAAGGTATTGATGGCATCCACCCGGGACTTGATCTCCGCCGTCAAGCGGCGCATGTCATAGCCACTCTCCGCCTCGATCAGCACGGTGCCGCTGCCCTGCCGGGCTCTAGAGCGGATTTCCTTAACGCCGTTCAGATCGTGGACCGCTTCTTCAATGCGGATACAGATCTGCTCCTCGACTTCCTTCGGTCCAGCCCCGAGATAGGACATGGTGACACTGACGACGTCGAGTTCAAAATCGGGGAAATACTGTTTGTCCAGGGCGGGTATGCCGGTAAAGCCGCCGACGATAATCAGGACCATCAGCAAATTGGCCGCAATCGGATTGCGGACAAACCACTGAATCGTACCGCTCACTGGATGCCGCCCACCGCAACGCGTTCAAGATGCTGGACTGTGACCCGCATGCCGGCAATTGCGATTGGAAGTTGCGAGACCACCACGCGCTCCTGGTGCACCAGTCCCTGCACCCATAACTGCCGCAAATTGCTCTTCAGAACGCGCACGGAGCGCACTTGCAGGTGATCACTTTCATCCACCACCAGCACACTGCCATCGTTACGCAGGGCATCCCGTGGCAGCAAGCTCACCTGGGGCAGGCTGCGCCCGGAAATTTCCGCGTCGACAAACAGTCCGATACTCAAGGGCGGGCGATCGCTGCCGGCTTCCCGGGCAAAGGGGCGTTCTACCTCGACCACCACATAAACCACACGGCTATCCACATCGATACTGGCATCGGTACGCACAACCTGCCCCTGCCACTGCCATTCCCTGTCAGCAAAGCGCGCTGACAAAGTGACGGCGGCGCCACTTTCCCGCAGCACCGATCCATCCTCGAAACTCAGGGGCAAATCCAGCAGCCCGACCTGGCGATCCGTCAGCGGCAGGCGAATTTCCACCACATCGGTGGCGTAGACCCGCGCAACCGGGGTGCCCAGACTGATGTACTGGCCTGAATCCACGTGCTTTTCCCTGACGCGACCGTTGAAGGGCACCTTGAGAGAAGTTCGCTCCAGATTCAGCCGCGCCTCACCCAGGTCAGCCTCGGCAGCTCGCAGCGCGGCCTCGGCGCTCGCCAATTGCGGCTCACGCAGAAATAGCTGATTCGCTTCTTCGTTACCCAGATCACGCCACTCCCGCGCCGCCTGGCGAACCCGGCCTTTCTCTATCGCAACCAGCTGTTGGGCATCGGCGACCCGCGCCTGCGCCCGAATCAGGTCAAACTGGTAGTCAAAATCCTCTACTTTCACCAACTCGGTGTTGGCTTCAAAAAACCCACCGTCGGCAAAATGTTCGGCGACATGCTGAACCCGTCCCGCGACCTGACTGACAATATTGATCTCGCGCCGGGGCTGCACCGTGCCCTGGCTGCGCACGCTGAGAGTCACTTCCCGCGGCTCCGCGAGCACTACCTGCACTATCGGGGCCCGCTCCGGCACCGGGGCATTGGGTTCCGGCTTGGGTTTACCCACCAACAGCGCATAGGCCACCGCCAGCCCGCAAACCAGGACCACAGCGGGCAGTATGAATCTCAAGGGTGGCGCCATTCTGCCTCCAAACCAACGGGTACTCCGCGCATCCCGGGTGGAACTGCTGAAGCCAACCTGAACGCGGAATCTTAGATTCTACTTGCTGG
>JAPUKZ010000443.1 GCA_027295405.1 Gammaproteobacteria bacterium | reverse complement strand
CTACGATGAGTGGGTGCAGCACAGCTTCGCCGCTCTCGCCGTCTTGATGCCGGCGCGTTATTCGAAAATCGAATCTGCCATCAGCTTCAGCAGGGATATCTACTGACACGATGAACAGAATTGTCGCCATTGCCTCCCTTCTCAGTCTTCAGCTGCTGCTATCAGCCTGTGGCGCGCAGCTGATTCGCGATTTCAGCAGCAGCGCTGCGCCTGTCTCCCCGGCGCAAACCGCGACCAGGCATGGGGAATTCACCCTTGCCCCCGGGCAAAAACGGCCGCCGGTAAGCCCCCGCACCCTGGCCGCCTTCGAGCGGGCAAACCGCGCGATCACCAGTGAAGAATGGTCCGTGGCACTGCTTGAGCTACATTCGCTGGTGGACAGCCGCCCGGACCTATCCGGGCCCTGCCTGAACCTGGCCCTGGTCTACCGACAGCAGGATGAACCGGAACAGGCGGAGCGGTTCTACCGACGAGCCCTGCAAGTGAACCCCCACAACCTGGCCGCACACAACCAGTACGCCATTTTTCTGCGCCAGCAGGGCCGCTTTCGAGACGCTGAGCAAACCTATCTGGGGGCGCTGGCGGTGTGGGAAGCTCACCCGGACACCCACCGCAATATCGGTGTGCTCTACGACCTGTATCTGGGTGAACAACAGCGCGCGCTACAGCATTTTAACCGCTACCAGGATCTGACCGGCTCTGGTGACAGGGTTGTCGCAGGCTGGATTGCGGACCTGCAACGGCAATTGATGAGCGTGGCGCAGGGAGGGCAGCCGGGGTGAGTTTGAAGCTGCCAACGCCGGTGTTCGGCCTGGCCCTGCTCGCGGGACTGGCAGCGGACCTGGCGCTGGCCCAGGAGGCCGTGGTCATCCTGCGCTCTACCGTAACCGGTAACCAGGAACAACCCAGGGTTATGTATATCGTGCCCTGGCAGCAGCCCGGGCCCACAGATTTTGAATACACGCCCGGCAGCGGCCTGGCGCAGGATTTGTTCACACACATTGAGCGCGAGGAATTCGTGCGCGAACTGGACTACCGGGCGCTGTTGGCAAACCCCGGTGGGGATACGACAGACGTTCAATAACTGATTACCTACAGACAGGGGAGTACCATGGATTTCTATAACCTGATAGTGCGGTTTTTTCAAACCGGCGGGCCTTTTATGTACCCGATTGCCACCGTTCTGGTGGTGGGCCTGGCAATTGCCAGCGAACGCTGGCTGGTGCTCAGCACCGCTAAACTGAGCAACCGGCGCGCCTTTGACAACATCATGAAGGAGCTGAAAAACCGGGATTACAAGTCCGTGATCCTGGCCGGACAAAATTCCAAAGTGCCCATGTATCGTATCATCGCCGCCGGCATTGTCCGGTTTACCCGCAGCAAGCGCAGGGACGAAATCGAGTCGGCAATGGAAGAGGGGGTGATGGAAGCCCTGCCGCGACTGGAGAAACGTACCCAGTACCTGGCAACCCTGGCCAACGTGGCCACCCTGCTGGGCCTGCTGGGAACTATTATCGGCCTGATTGCAGCCTTTAGCGCCGTCGCCAACGCGGCGCCCACGGAAAAGGCCAGCCTGCTGTCCAGCAGTATTTCAGTGGCAATGAATACCACCGCCTTCGGGCTGATCTCCGCCATACCGTTACTGCTGCTGCACGCGCTGTTACAAACCAAAACCACGGAAATTGTCGACAGCTTTGAAATGGCCGGGGTCAAGGTACTCAACACCCTGGCTGACGCCAGTCAATTTCAAACCGAAAGCCGTCACACCGACGAAATCCAGGAAGCCTGAAGACCATGAAGAAAAGAAGGCGCCCACGTAACAGCGAGGCGGAACTCGATATAACGGCGTTCATGAACCTGATGATCGTGTTGGTTCCGGTCCTGTTGCTGGGCATGGTGTTCTCACAAATTACCGTCATAAATGTGCAGCTGCCAGCGGGCGCCAGCGGCGGTGACGAGAGCGCGGACCAGCAGCAGATCGAGCTGTTGATACGCAAGAACTTCATGCGTGTGGACTATCCCCGCGGCGTGGAATTAAAGCGTATTCCCCTGACCCCCGAGGGCAAGCACGACTTCAAGATGTTGAGCCTGGTGCTGCAGGAAGTGAAGCGCCAGTTGCGGGAACAGGGCATCGAAAAACAGGCAATTACCCTCTTGTCCGAGCAGGACATCGACTACCAGACCATTATCAGCGCGATGGATACCGTGCGCTCCTTCAAGGCCGTGGTGGCCGCCTCCGTGGTGGATGCAGCCCTGTTCCCGGAAATTTCTTTTGGCGACGCTCCCGCGGCCATTGCAACCACGGCGGGGGGTGCCGGATGAAGCCCTCACTGCGCGCGCGCCGTATGGCCCGCAACCACAAAAAACTGTCACAGCATCCCAAGCTCAACCTGGTTGCCCTGATGGATATCTTCACCATCCTGGTTTTTTTCCTGATGGTGAATAACGGCGACGTGGAGGTATTGCAGTCGGACCGGAAAATCCCCCTGCCGGATTCCGTCTCGGAACAAAAACCGGACATTGCATTGACGATCAAGATAAGCGCCCGGGACATTATTGTGCAGGGCAGAACCATCGAGAACATCGACGCGGTGCTGTCCCAACAGGGTAACGCCATTGCGAAACTGAGCCGGGAACTGCAGTACCAGTCGTCCCGGGCAGCCGAGTTGAGCGAGGCTGAGCAGCAGGCCGGGCGCGCCATTATCATCATGGGTAACCAGGAGATGCCCTACCAACTGCTCAAACGCATCATGACCACCTGCGCCGCGAGCGACTATCGCAATATCTCTCTCGCGGTCAACAGCACTCCCCCGGCACCAGACGCCGGGCAAAACCAGGTAGCCGGACGATGAACGCCCTGGTGCTGGCACCGGAATTGCAGCTACCCTGGGAATCCACCCGGGAAGAGGATGCACGCTACTACAAGATCCTGCGCAATGCGCTGTCCGCATTCATCGCCTTCGCGCTGCTGCTACCGCTATTACCGGTGGAGGAGTTGAGCCGGGAGCAACAGGTGGCGGTGCCCCCGCATCTGGCCAGGGTGATTCTCGAGAAAAAGGAACTTCCCAAACCGATACCGGCAGCAGCCAAACCCAAGCCCGTCGAGAAGAAAAAAATCCAGCCAAAAGCCAAGCCAAAGGAAATAATTAAGTCGAGACCAAAACCCCGGGACCGGATCGAGCAGGCGCGCAAAGTGGCCGCAGTATCCGGGGTTCTGGCGTTTCAGGACGCTCTCTCCGACATGCGCGACAGTATTGATGTGGCCTCCCTGAACCAGACTCAAATAAACCGCGGGCAGGCTGAGGCAGTCAAGATCGAGCGTTCCATCATTACCAGCGCGGTAAAAACCGGTAGTGGCGGCATACAAACCGCGGCACGGAGTCGCGATACCGGAGGCCCGGCCCTGTCGGCGCGTGAAACCACCCGGGTCGAGAGCACCATTGCCAGTAAATACCAGGGTGAAGCTGCGGGTGGTTCCGCCAGCCTGGGCGGACGCAGCGACGAAGCCATTCGCCGGGTGATGGACAAAAACAAGGGCGGTATTTTTGCGATCTACAACCGCGCCCTGCGCAAGGACCCAATGTTACAGGGCAAGCTGGTATTCGAAATGGTGATTGAAGCCAGCGGCGCGATCAGCGAACTGAAGTTACTGTCCTCGGAGTTGGGCGACGACGCTCTCAGCAAAAAGATCCTGGCACGCATCCGCATGATCCGCTTTGCGGCGGAGGACGTGATCAGCACCCGGGTCAACTACACTTTCGATTTTTTACCCTATTGAGGCGGATCCAGTTTGGGATCTCCGTAGTACACAATCGGCATTGTCACGTTAACAAATGCCAACTGTCGAATGCCCAAGCAATGGAGACCTGCTCAATTATCAGACGCAAGTTGCCTGCTCCCACGTAAAAAATGCTCGACCCCTCAAAACTCGATAGTTCCCGGCAGAAAGTAGATGCCTTTGCTGACGGAACAAATTGTTCACCAGGCCATGAAATGATAGAAAGCGTTGAGCTTGCCCTGGCGATTTGAATCGTCGCATTTGTCTCTCCTGCTGTCGGGTTGGCTGATGAGAAACTTCCGCACGATTGTTTTCGTATTGGTTAGTGATGTGAGAGAGAGACGGCGAGATTTCACTCAAGGCTGCTTGGTAACTTCGGAGTTTATCGGTGATAATTTTCCACGGCATGGATGCTTGCCCTTTAAACAGTTTTCTGAAGAAACGCAGCGCCGCTCTTTTATTTCTGCGGCTTTGCACCAGAATATCGATGACGTCGCCATCCTGATCGACCGCTCGCCAAAGATATTGGCGTTTACCACCCACCGATATAAACACCTCGTCCAGGAACCAAATATCGCCCAATTTACCTTGGCGTTTACGAAGAGATTTTGTGTATTCCCGAGGAAACTTCAAACACCAACGTCTTATGGATTCGTAAGAAGTCTGAATGCCGCGTATCGCCAGCATTTCCTCGATAGAGCGGTCCGACGATTCGGCGAAAGCTGAGTGTGAATCGGTGGTAAAGCCAGACCGCGTGGCTTATCACTTCTGGTGGGAATCGATGGCCATGATAAGGGTTCTTTGATTTGCTCATGGCGTTAATGTCCTGCCAACCGCTTAACGTGACAATACCACGGCGAGGCTTTACCGAATCATGCCTATCACAACCAGTGGTGGGTTCGGGACCCCGGGCGTGGTGTCATAATGGCGCTGGGTATCCATGGACAAACACTGTATATCGACCCGGAACGCGAATTTATCGTTGCCAAGTTTTCCTCACAACCCGATCAGGCGAACACCGCCATGGCAGTGGATCAGATGCTCGCTTTTGAAGCGATCGCAAAGATCTTGGCCGGATAAACACCGCGACGGGTTTTGGCCAGGGTACACATACCTGCACCAACCAGCGTAAATGCGGGTTGATAGTAGTGCGCGTCCTTTGGCTCGACGATGGCTATGCTGAGTTTTCGAGCACCCAGTCGTTTCTGCAAATTGGATGCCACGGTAATACCTGCGGTGCCGCCGCCGCTGATCAATACATTGTGGTGTGATGTTTCAGATATCTCATTGCCTCTCTGCGTCCAGTTCGCAGACCAAAATGTTGACACCACCGGATGCGAAATGTTTGTAGTCTTGAGCCATCTCCTGGCCGATTTCGGAATTGAGGCCATCCTGTAGCGTTTCTGCGGACTCGAATCCCAACTCCAGCGTCAGATGGTAGGGTGATACCCCTTCAACTGCGCCCACCACTCGATTGATTCGGGTATTTTGCAGGCCTGGCAGCTGGAAAGCCAGCGGACAATGGCGCTGTTCGAAGTAGCTATCGAAGGCGCTCTCGTCGACGGGCTTTCCGAACAGGATGAGTACCGTAAACATGGGAAATCAGTGAATCAGCCCGCACTACCTTCAGCGGGCTGATTTACAAGGCTTAGATCCTGGTTACGCGGGTTTCGGTAGTATTGGCGAATTCGACCATACCGTGAACGGGTGAATAGTGAACGAGCTTCTCGATCTCCCGCAGCTGTTCATCACTGATATCGCCCTTCACTTTGACCTCGGTAGTGATTTTGGGCATGCATGAGGCGTGGGATTCCGGACCTTTCACCTCGAAAAGGACGCTGGGATCGATGTCGCTGTGTACTTCATTCTCCAGACCCTCCAGGTAAATATCATGGCGCGGCGCGTTCAAAGCGATGCTGTTGATCAAGCAAGCCGCCACTGCGCCGAGTGCCATCTCTACCGGCTCTACGCGATCCGTGGGGCCAACGAACCCAACCGTTTCCTCTACTTCTCGCCAGGCCCCGTAGGGAATAGTGTAATGCCTGGTGTCCCGATCAATAGATTCCTCACCAAGCTTATACGGTCCAATGTGGACTGTGCTGCGCCCCGAGTGTCCCTCCCATACACCCCTTGCTTTAAGCCCCAGGATAACGGGGTTCTCCTTGAGTGCTGACCTGAATGCCTCGAGCTTGTCGAGGTCCATACCATTTATGACTTGTCCCATACGACCACCTTCGTTCTTGATTAATTGGCATTGGCCGATCTAATCGGTCAAATATTGGCCCCGATACTTCGATTTGCGTCTTGTTCGACGGAGCAGGGGCGGGAATTTGACTGAAGCCGCTTGGGAAAGTTCCACAAGCTGCGAAGGGTACTGACAAGTTTGTGAACCGCTACGCCTGATGATGAGTGCTTCAGGAAGCGCTACTGTCCCGCCAGGCGTGGTAGATGGATGTGACGTTGGCGCGCCAGGTTGGGGAAATGATGGTGATGAGGATGGCCTCGAGATTGGTCATGGTGGTGGCCGCGAGGGCGATGCGCAGGGGCCAGAGGGACCAGTCGATGAACAGGCCTATTGCTCCGACTATGATGAGAAACCACGAGGTCTTGGCGGCACGGGTGTGATAGCTGGGCCAGCGTTGGTACTTCCAGAAACCCGCCGCGGTGGAGATCAGGTAGGTGGCGAGGGCGGGGATGATCCAGACGAGTTCGAAACGAAGGATCGCGCCGT
>JAPUKZ010000442.1 GCA_027295405.1 Gammaproteobacteria bacterium | reverse complement strand
GGGCTGGGCACGCCCATGGCGGTGATGGTGCGACTGACGTGTTGGTCGTAGATATCGTACTGGGAATTTGAATCTGACGTGTAGGGTGTGATTCGGCAAGACCACCGCCGCCCGCTTTATTACCGAGGGAGGAAAAGTGCTGCTGGTAGCGCGCAATGAAGAGCGTTTGCAACGGGTCACAGAGGAAATCGGTTCCGGGGAGTGCCACTACATGGCTGCCGATATTACCGAGAGTGATCAGATCGCCGCTTGCGTCCACTACGCCCAAAGCGAGTTGGGTGGGCTGGATATCCTGCTCGCCAATGCCGGCATCTCCGGCCCCAGTGCCTGCATTGAGGATTATCCGGAAGCGGATTTCGAGTACATCCTGAAGGTCAACGTGACTGGCACCTGGCTGTGCCTGAAACACGTCCTGCCGGTACTCAAGAACAACCCAGAGGGTGGCTCGGTCATTATAACCTCCTCGGGCGCCGGCTTGTTCGGCCTGGCGGATCTCTCCGGTTATGTCACCAGCAAGCACGCCCTCACCGGCCTGATGCGCACCGCGGCGCTTGAATGCGCCGGGCACAAGGTACGGGTCAACCTGATCTGTCCCGGTCCGGTAAAAAGCACCATGACCGACAGCATCGGTGCGGACTTCGGCATGACCCCGGAGCAGTACGAGAAAATCGTCAGTGAAACCATTCCCATGGGCCGTTACGCCACTCTGGATGAAACCGCCGATATGATGTTGTTTCTGGCCAGCGAAAGCAGCCGCTACTGTACCGGTTGCATCTTCCCACTGGACGGCGGCAAGGCCATGCATTAGCGCCAGGGCGATCTGAAGATAGCGCAGATAACTTCGCACCCCGCTGTTCAGAATAGAGGCTCTATCAAAGCAATGGCAAAGCATGTTGTGTTTGCAACAAGTAACAGAAATAATCCGCAAAAAACCTCCTATCCGTGCTAATTTGGCGCCACATCAATAACAAACAACAGGAACATCGCAATGCGTAGCAGCAGAAGCCCGGTTTCATTTTCCCGTTTCACCGTCAACGCGCTGGCCCTGGCCTGTGCCGCCGCCTGCTTGCCCACGGCCCAGGCGCAAGTGCTGGAAGAAGTCATCGTCACCGCCCAGAAGCGGGAGCAGAACCTGCAGGATGTGCCCGTAGCAGTGTCTGCCTTTACCGGGGAGATGATTGAACAGACCGGCGCCAAGGACATGTTCGAGTTACAGGCGAATATCCCCAGCCTGAGAGTCGGCCAGACCCAGAGTTCCTCAACCACCACCTTCGGAATCCGCGGCGTGTTCACCAGCTCGCAGAACTTTGGGCTGGAATCCTCGGTGGGCCTGTATGTGGATGGTGTGTATCGCCCCCGCCAGAGTTCCATGATCAACAACCTGGTGGATATCGGAGCGATTGAAGTCTTGCGCGGTCCCCAGGGCACGCTGTTCGGCCGCAACACCCCCGCGGGCGCGGTCTCCATCTACAGCGTAAAGCCGGATCATGAAGGCACCGGCTATATAGAGGCAACCGGGGGCGAATACAGCTTGTTCAGTGGCAGCGCGGCTGCATCCTTCAGCGCTATTGAAGATGTACTGGCATTTCGTGTTACCGGCTTCGGTATGCAGCGAGACGGAGTCGTAAACTCGATCGAGTTCGGCGACGACAAGCTCAATGATCGCGATCGCTGGGGTATTCGAGCGCAGGCCCTGTGGACCCCCAACGACGACCTCAGCGTGCACGTGATCGTTGACCACTCGGAGGTAGACGAGGTTTGCTGCGGTGCCGGTACCTGGAAAAACAACCTGGTCGCCGATGGGGTGCCGGGCAAAACCGGAACGGATGTTCGCATTCTGGCGCTGGGCGGCACAGTGGTTGCCGGCGAGGATTTCTACAACTACGATGTGTCCAGCAGCTTTCTGTCAACGTCCAGCAATGAAGACGAGGGCATCTCGGTGCAGATCGACTGGCAGACCGATGCATTTCTGCTCACCAGTATCACGGCCTACCGCACCTTTGACCAGGACGATCACCTCGATGCGGACTTTGCCAATATCGACGCGCTGCAGCAAATAAAGACGGCCGAGCAAGAGGGCTTCAGCCAGGAATTGCGCATCAGTAACGACTACGACAAATTCAATTACGTCGCTGGCGCGTACTACTTTACCCAGGATCTTGATTCCCACCAGGAACTGATTGTGGGAGAAGACACCACTTTCCTGGTTGGTGCCTTTGGCGACGCGTTTCCGCCCGGGACCGGCTCTATCAACATCGCGGCGCAAGAACACGAGAGCTACGCCGTCTTCGGTCAGTTTGACTACAGCCTGACCGATGCTTTGGTACTGACCGCCGGCCTGCGTTGGACTAAGGAAGACAAGGACCTGCTGAACATCTTTACGCAGGACGCCTCCGAGGTTCTGGATTTCTTTTCCCCCGGTTGGGGCTTCTGGCTGTTCCCACCACTGGCCCCGCGGGATGACGTGGACGAGAACATCGATGATGACCAGGTGACCGGCACCGTTAAACTGAGCTGGTTCGCCAACGAGAACACCATGTTTTACGCCTCCTACGGCACCGGTTATAAATCCGGCGGCATCAATGTCGACCGCATCGACGAGATTTTTGACGTCATGTTCGATGCGGAAACCTCCGAGGCCTTCGAAGTGGGCATGAAAGCGGAATTTCCGGACCAGGCACTGCGCGTGAATGTCGCATTGCACCGTACCGACACCGACGATCTGCAGACCGTCTCCTTCCAGGGCAACGGCTTCGCCCTGACCAACGCCGGTATCGCCGAGACCTACGGCGGCGAGTTGGATGTGTTCTGGCAACCCACGGAAACCACCAGTCTGACCCTGGGCTACGCCTATACCCACGCCGAATACGCTGATTTCGAAGGCGGTCCCTGCTGGGTTGGTACCCCCTGGCACACCGGCCAGCCGGACCCCGGCGATAATGGCGATGGTTCTTGCGATCGCAGTGGCAACCCCTTCTCCAGCAACCCGGAGCACGTGCTGGTGCTTTCGGGCAATCAGGAATTCAGCGTCAGCAACAGCATCACGGGGTTCGTGTACGCGGAATATATCTACACCGATGAGAGGATGACGGACCTGAACAACGATCCGGAGAAAATAGACGGCTCCTACAATCTGTTCAACCTGCGTGCCGGCCTGATTTTTGAGCAGTACGACATTCAGCTGACTGCCTGGGGCCGCAACCTCACCGAGGAAGAATATACCGGCACTATCGCAGACTCGGTGATACAAGATGGTAAGTTCATTGCCTACTACACCGAACCTCGCACCTGGGGAATTACCGCGCGCAAGAACTTCTAGGCGTTTTGACACCCGGGCTGTTCGCAGCCCGACTGTTCGCAGCCCGACCGGTCACGGCCCGGGCTCACAACCCCCTTCGACCTGCCGCCGGTACCCTGACCCACATATGCTAGTCTGACAGTAATGTCTGACAGAAGGTGTGCGCCATGTCCGAGCCAGCCCCCCGCATCGATCCCTACACCGCACTCATCGTGCAACCGGAAGTCACTGTGGTGGAGGACCGCGCCGGCATCCAGCAAAACCTGGATCGGGTCTGCAAACTGATTCACTTCGGGGTGGGCTACTTTTGGGAAGTACCGGTCAAGCTGGTGGTGCTGCCAGAGTACTTTCTGCAGGGTGTGGGCACCCCCGGCAAGGGTGAGGGCCGCCTCGCCGATCACATGAAGAAAGTGGTCACCATTCCCGGCCCTGAAACCGACCAGTTGGCAGACATCGCCCGGCAATACGAGCTGTATATTGTGGCGGGTGGCGTCTGTGAGGAACTGCCCGAATTTCCGGACCGCTGGTTTAACACCAACTTCATTATCGGCCCCAGCGGCGAGTTGATACTCAAGTACCACAAGTGGCATATCCCCGCCTACATTGGCCTGGGCACCAGTCCCCACGATATCTTCGATGAATACTGCGACAAAATCGGTGGTGACATTAAAGACCTGTTCCCAGTGGTGGATACCCCCATCGGCAAGCTGGGCACCATGACCTGCCACGA
>JAPUKZ010000441.1 GCA_027295405.1 Gammaproteobacteria bacterium | reverse complement strand
GAAACCGGTGGCGTTTGTAGGTGTTCATTGGCCGATTCTAACAATTGCAGCGACTTAACTTGGCTATACCAACAGGACGCTTCGGTCAAATCCGGTTTGATTTTCAATTGCCTTATACTCCACCGTTAAGCAACTTGCCGCCCTCCAATTTAAACACACGATCCGCGCATTTTAAGACGCATTGGTCGTGAGATACGACCAGCAGTGTAGCCTGGCGTTTCAGCTTTTCTAGAATTTCCAGCAGGGCCGTCACGCTCTCACGGTCGAGGTTATTGGTTGGCTCGTCGAGTACCAGCAACTGTGGCTTGCGTAGTAACGCTCGCGCAATTGAGATTCGCTGGCGTTCCCCCCCGGACAATTGACCGCCTCGATCACCGACATAGCTGTCGAGTCCGCCAGGTCTGGATTCCACAAAGCCCCGGCAATTGGCCGCATCGAGTACGGCCCATAATGCAGCTTCGGTCGCATCGGGGGCAACACAAAGTAAGTTTTCTCGTATGGTGTCGTTGAACAAGAACCCCTCCTGTGGGACCGGGGCTGTCTCTTTGCGCCAGAGTATGCGCCCGCGCTCACTGAGCAATTGACCGTCAAGATACAGGCCACCAGCGTCCGGTGGTAACAGTCCGGTGACTATATCGGTCAGCGTACTCTTACCCGCACCCGATTGGCCACCGATAACCGTCAACGCACCTTTCTCTATTCGCAGTGAAACGTTCTTGAGAGCTGCTTCCCCGGTAGTGCCATAGCGGAATGTGATGTCGCGCAGTTCCAGCGCCTGCTCCATTTTTGGCGCGGGACCGTCTTCGGGCAAAACTTCCTCGTGCTGCTGCAGTTCGCTCAGCAGGTCCAGGTAATGACGAAAACTGGGTAACAAACTGAAGAAGAGCTGTACCTTCTCCTGAAACTGACCGATTGCAGAAAAAAGTCGGATGAAGATCAGTAGCAACACAACGAACGTGGCCGGTTCCACCGCAATACGCGTTAAACCAAAGTACACGATGGCGGCAAGCAGCAACACCGCCACGATTTCAAAGATTAGACCCGAGAATGCCGACAACCGCGTCAGCCGAACCGCAACGCGAGCGGCCCGATCTGATTTCTCCCGATAATCCTCCACAAAGCGATCCGTCAAACCCAACGCGCGTGCGACCCGCAGACCTTGTATGTGTTCAACCAAATTGTTAATCATGCTGGACCGGACACGTATCTGTTGCCGGCCCAGCGCGTGCGTGCGCCTGACCAGCGGCAGCATGACGAGGAAGGCGACACCACCACAGAATAATGCGAGCAGTGTCATCTCAACCGACAGAATCAAAGCGACGATGGCATAGGCGGCTAGATGTAACGCCTGCGAGAACAGTTGAAGCAGGGCGTTTGCAGCCTGCTGCGCTCGCCGCACTTCGCTCTGGCTCGATTGTATGAACTCGGACGTCCGAAGTCGCTCCAGGCAGTGCAGTTCAGTCCGTGAAATCGTCTCATAGAGCAGGTTTCGAAGCGATGCCTGAAATTGTTGTTCCACTTCGACTTGCCAGGTTTGGCGTCGCCAACCGAGTATCGCCCGCATGCCGACTGCCGCGACGAACAGTATCAGGCCGGTTTCAAGAGTTGGTGTGAGACCCAGTTGCTGGGTAAACCCGCTGAGTTTTTGCCATACCGGGTTGTCGGTACTGCCGGAGCCAAATCCAAACAATCCGAGCAATGGCAGGATCAAAAGTAGACCGACGCCGGTGATGCTCGTCAGTAAGGCCTCCAGCAACAGGACGGCAACTAGTTTGAGCCGGCCATCTGCGAAATAGCTCTTCACAAATACGAAGAGATCAAGCAGTCTTTCATCCTGTTTGTATAGATTCGACATAATTAAGTAGATAAAGTAGGCGAGTTTGTTACTTTAGCCTGAAAATTCGATGCGAGAAAGACGATACCACAACGATGACATATTACGCTGGCCTAAATAATAATGCGATTTGACACCACCGGATAGCACGGATGCACCTCCTGATAACGAACACAACCGAAGTCCAGGCTTATACAATTCTGCGCAGTCTTCGTTCGCAAGCCCAAAGAATCGTGGCTACCGAGGACCGCAGTTCGTTAGCCCCCTTAGGGTATGGTGGCATGGCCTTGTATTCTCGTTTCCTTGACGCAAAGTACCCAGTACCAGATTTCTCCTCTGACTGGTTGGCCGGACGTCTGCAGTCTGACAACACCGTGGCCGAAGAAACCTATATGCAGCGTATCGAGGAAATCTGTCGTCTTGAGAGCGTGAACACCATTTTTCCATCGCTGGATCCGGAAGTCTACCTGTTTTCCAAGAACAAGCAGCGCCTGGCGGAACAAGGAATACTCGCCGTGGTGCCGGAGCCGGAAGTGATTCGCGTACCGATGGACAAGGCGGCAACGATCCGTGCCGCACAGCGGGTAGGCTTTCCGTGTCCGAAGACCTACTTTCCCGAAACGATTGAGGACCTCGAGCTGATACGCCAAGACAGTAAACCACCATGGATTGTCAAACCACGGTTTACTGCTCATGGCGAAAACATGGAATACGTCGAAGGGCCGGCGCAACTTGAGGCCGCTTATGCAAAGGTGAGTGCGTTACAGCACGCGCCGATCGTGCAGGAATACATCAAAGGTGGTTTGCGGTGTAACTACTATGTCACCGTGGGCCGGGACGGGCAGATCCTGTCGATGCTAACGCCAAGGGTCGTTCGCACTTGTCGGGCCGGTTATCGCGTTTCGAGCAAGACCTGCGTATCGGCTTCGGCCGCTCCGTACGTCGAGGAATTACGCGTACTTTTAGGCGATCTGCAACTCTGGGGTGGCTATACGATCCAGACACAGATAGATCCGCGAGACGCGACGCCAAAACTACTGGAAATCAACCCGCGGCTCGGTCAGCATCTTTGGTGGAGGACCGGGCTGGGTATCAACGAACCTCTGATCCTGCTGCAACTTGCTCGTAACGAAACACCGTCTGGCAATTTTGTCTTCCCCGACAACGTGGTTTTATTGGATCCATACCACGACTTCTTTTTCCTTTTCTCATATATCGTCGAGTCGATGTTTGGCTTGATTGGCCAGCTTCTTCGCGGACACCGCGATGATACCGACGAACGAGACAGTGTGCTTTTGACAGTCCGATTGCATGTTCGGGATTACCTGAATCGCAAGCCGAAGATTTTTTGTCCGGAAGTGGCGAACCTGCTGGTTGACCCGTATCCTTGTGTGCGGGCATATTGGGTCGAGTTCCGGCGCATCATGGCCGGCTTTTTTGGTCGCCTTGTTAGTTTCCGGCGACACAAGGTCAACGCTTGACGGGTGCATTTTGTGCGTCCGTGAGCACCTGTAGTGGGGCATTCAAATACATTCAGGTCAGTGCAGACAGTACACCCTGGTACAGCGGCATTTTAAACAGCAGGCCAAATACTCCCTGAATAAACAAACCAAGACTACAGGCGAGCACGCCACTCATCGACCAGGATTCATTGGCATACCAGCGCAGATAGCCAAAGCAGAACAGCATCAGGCCCATGCTGACGCCCAGGAGCCATACCATCATAAGCATTGCGCCGATCCAGCCCAACGCAGGGACAATAGATACAATCCCCTTCGTATCGGGTATCGCAGTCACTCCGGCGCCAGCTGATTGACCGCGTAACTCCCGGCCCAGTAACAGCACGATCAACGACAGCGTGGTCAGCAGTATTGAACGGGGAACCCAGGCCGAGGCCCTGCCCAGCTGCAGGGAGTCCGCAAGAAAAATACAGGTCACAACACCCAGGGAAATTGTTATCCGGTTTCGACTCCAGTAATTGCGCCAGAAACCGGGCATTGCGCCTGGGCGATTACTCACTTTCATCACCCGCGCTCGATCCTTCACGTTGTCCCTGTCGTTTGGCGTTCAACCTGGAGGAGATAGCGGGTAGGAAAAGATTTACCAGCGTCATTGCTATCAGTACCAGAACAAGGGGCCGTGTCCAGAACACAATACGCTCAAGTTCATGCAGTCGCAGCGTCAGGTGCAGGTTCGTCTCGAACAGGGGTGCGAGTACGATCGCGATGGCCAACGGTATACGAGGCCAGTCATGTCGCTTCATCAGGTAACCCAGCAAACCAAACAATACGGCACACACAACATCGGCCATCAAACCGCGGAACTGCAGGCAACCTATCACGGAAAGCGCAATGATGAATGGCAGCAGTCGTGTTGTGCGTATGGTACTCAGGCGGGCCATGGGATTGACCAGCGACAAACCCAGTAAAGAGGTTATCCAGTTCGACAGAAACAGCGACCAGATCAATACAAACACCAGGACCAGGTTGTCAGTCAACATCTCGCGGCCCGGGTTCATGCCATGGAGTGTCAATGCGCCCAACAGCACCGCAGTGCCGGTGCCACCCGGAATCCCCAGCGCAAGGGTGGGAACCAGTGCACCGCCGTCTTTCGCGTCGTTGGCTGCTTCAGGTGCCAGAAGGCCGCGGATGTCGCCTCGCCCAAAACGGGACGCTCTGCCAGCCGTCTGGCGCGCATGGCCATAGGCTACGAACCCGGCCACCGAGCTGCCTACACCCGGAATAGCGCCAATAACCGTACCTATCACCGAGCTGCGCAGAAACAGGCCGAAATGACGAAAAACGGACTGCACGCCCTCCCAGACGCTACCGGTTAGTTCCTCTATATGGTGTTTCCCGGAGAGCGTCTGTTTGCGGCTTACCATCAGGTCGATCACTTCAGCGAGGGCGAATACACCCAGGAAGACCGGCACGAGGCTCAAACCATCATGCAGGTAATCCAGTCCGAAGGTAAACCTGAGCTCCGCAGTGCGAGGGTCGTAACCGATAAGAGCCAGCTGCAAACCCAGCCCGGCCACAATCAGCCCCTTCAGCATTGAACCTCCGGAGAGGGCGGCGAGCGTGGTTAAACCCCAGATTGCCAGCATCAGGTATTCCGGCGGACCCAGGGCCATGGCTGCCTCACGCATGAACGGGATCAACCCAATGAGGAAAAATATACCGAATGTTGATCCCAGCGCGGATGATGTTGCGGCGCAGCCAATAGCGGTCTTGGCCATTCCCTGCTGTGTCAGGGGGTAGCCGTCCAGCAGCGTAACCGCATTCTGTGACTTGCCCGGGATATTGAACAGGATGGCAGTGATGGAACCCATAAATGTGGCGCCGCCGACAAAAGCGCCAAATACCAGCATAAGCGGCAGGGGCTCCCAGGCAATGGTCAATGGAATGGCAAGCGCCATCAGGGTGGAACTGTTCAGGCCGGGGACCGCCGAAAACAGCATCGCCAATAATGTGCCGGCGATTGTGTACATAAAATAGGGCCAGGAAAATACAAGACTCAGTCCCTCAAATGCCGCGTTGACTACCGTCGCATCCATGCCGGCACCTCTGCTGTCATGAGACTCATCAGAAGACTAGCGCCTGGCCTCGCCAATAGCGGCACGAATTTCTGGCTGGAATTTATCAAGTTCTGTTGCTGCAAGGGAGAGTAATTTGCGTGCGCCTTCAGCATTTTCGCTGTTGATACCCAGGTTCGCCTTGCCGGCCGCCTGCAAGAATTCGGGGCTTGCCATGACATCTTCCAGGGCAGTGGCAAAGCAGTGCGATACGGTATCTGGCAAATCACGAGGTGCGACCACAAGTCGTCCCGCCGCGAAAATTCGCGCCAGAGCGACGGCCCCGGCATCCACACCCTCCATGGTCAATCCCGTTGTGTCGATCTGCCGCCGGGCGACGCCCTGCTCGCCCGACAACACAGGCACACCGGTAAGGAGGCTGCGCGATTCATCGCTCAATCCCATGTTGGGCGGGTCGGTAATCTGTAGCAGGGGAACCAGCTCATTTGAAGCAATGTAACGCCTGGCGGAGTCCATGTTGAGGAAAATTACATCCACTTCTCCACGCAAGGCAGCCAGGGTGCGAGCACCGCTCCCCACATAGCCAGTTACCACGGCATAGTCCATGCCAAGCAGTGAGGCGGTAATGGGAAGCGTAACAAAATTCGATGAGCCTGCATCCCGGATTCCGGCAAGAATGGGCCGGGTGCGAGAAATCGCCAACAGGCTATTGATATCGGATATCCCGGAGTGTTTGCCCGTCAGCATGACGACATGCGACTCAGCCACTTTTCCAAGTATAGTAAAGTCTTGCCGCGGGTCAGGCGCAGGTGCATTGGGCAACATGTTCGCAGCCAGTAACCCGGGTGCGTTGATTATTCCCAGCGTTCGGCCATCGGCCTGCGCATCACGAATAGCCATGGCGCCGACGACCCCTCCCGCTGCAGAACGATTTTCAATCCGTATGCGCACGTTCAGTGCTTTTTCCATAAAGGGTTGCAGCAAACGTGAATAGGCATCATACCCCCCGCCCGGTTTACTGGGTACAACCCATAAAACCGGTTCTCCAGACAAAGAGGAGCAGCTAGTTGCGGCAACAGAGGCAATACTGAAGAGAAAAAAGACGATGAACACCGCACAGCTGTTCAGCGGTCGCAGCGTTACAGGTAGATGTTGGCAGGCAGATACCACCGACGATGCTCCCTAGAAGTCCAGCTTCAGGCCGACCATAAATGCCCGACCTTCTCTCGGGTTTCCCAGGCGCTGGAAATAGTCTTCATCGGCAACATTGGTAGACGACACATAAGCCTCATAATGGTCACCAAATTTCCTGGAGACTTTAACATTAGCAACAAAATAGGACGAAATTTCGGTATAGACACCATCGGGATCAAGGTCATGAAGGCCGGACACATAAATTCCATTAAAAGAAAATTCGAACTGGCGCGGTAAACGATAGCGAAAATCAACCACTGCAGTATTTTCCGGCCGACTACGTAACTGGCGATTGCCCCCATCAGGCAGATCCTCCTCCGCATCTATGTACGTATAGGCCATGCGAGCAAAGACATCATCAGTGATCCACCCACCTCCCGCCAGCTCTATGCCAATAATCGTGACCCCGTCCAGGTTCATATAAAGAGATCGCCTGTCAGGTCGTTCGATCAGGCCATCAATATCACTTCTAAATACCGCCACGTCGCCCGTAAGGCCGGACGGATGAACGTATTTCATGCCGATTTCGTAATTATTGGCCTCCTGTGGGTCGAGATCCGGGTTGCCATATTTGCGCCGATACAGTTCACGCAATTTTGGAAACCGCGTACGCTGCGCAGCTGAAGCGTGCAGGGACATTGCCGGAGTTGCCTGCCAGGCCAGCGCCAACTGGGGATTGAATGCATCGCTGGTTTTGCCCAGGCGGGTCTGGTCGAAATAGTTATAAATGGCGCCGGCCGCCATGGAGAATTTTCTGGTGATCCAGAACTGATTTTCAATGGCGATCGTGTAAGTGGCCAGCTCGGCCTTGTTCCCGTCCTCCAGCTCTTCTTCCGCCTTGTATACGTCAGTCTGACCACTCGCAGAGAGAATAACCGTATTGTTCTCGGATGTGTCGATTGTTGAATAGAGCTTTGCGCCGTAAGAGTAATCCTCCGCTTCCTCTACCTCGTCGAGCTCACTGAAACTTTCGTCGGTATACACTTTAAGTTCGCTGTCATAACCGTTGTAATAGAGCTTCAGTGACAGCGGAATATTCTTGAAGTGATTCGATGCGCCATAGGTCTGACGCCGGGACTTGCTCAATCGCTCAAAATCCGGATCGTCCACCCCCGTCTCAACGGGCAGGCCCTTCTCGGCATCTGACAGACTGACAAAAAAGGAACTATGCCCAATGGGTGTTTCCAGTGCCTCAACCTGCAGTAGCACGTTGTCTCTCTCAAAATCACTGTTTACGCGCTGACTGCTGGTTTGATTGAGCTCCCGCGTATAGTCGTCTGACAGCGAAAAGTCGTCACTCTCCTGATGCTGCACAGAGATTGAATAGTTGAAATTACCATCTCCACCACCCAGGGTTACATTGGCCAGGTGTCGTTCATCCTCCCCTGTTTCCAGCGTGGCGTTGAAGAAACTACCCTGGCGCCCCGGCTGCGGCACGACGTCAATCACCCCCCCGACCCCATTTGTACCATAGATGACCGATGGCGCACTCTTATAGACATTGATGACAGATACGTTGTCTACGGCAATTTCATTCAGATCAATCGTACCTTCGAAGCCGGAGGCGACAGGGATGCCATCGAAGAGGATCAGCACATCACGGTCCCTGAACCCCCTCACCCAGGCGCGTGCATCACCGGATGATCCACCCGTCTGCACATTGACTCCAGGCACAAGTGTCAAGGCGTCGCCAACATTGTGGGAATTCCAGACCGAGATATCCTCAAAAGTCACCTGTCGCCGAATAATCGTGGCTGGTGCCTCGATTCTCCTCGCTGCCACGACTATCTCTGGCAGGGGAAATACAGTGTTATCTACAGTATCCTGCCGGCTTTGTGCAGCTGGCGAAACTGCCTCCGCCGGCGTGTCTTCAACTGC
>JAPUKZ010000440.1 GCA_027295405.1 Gammaproteobacteria bacterium | reverse complement strand
TTCTGACCTCCAATGTGGCTGGATACCAGGCGGCCATTCTGCGTGAGCTGAACGCCCGTCTTGACTTTGTACTGGAGGTCGAGGATGTGCGTGGTAGCTGGTCCTACCTTACCCCCCACCTGGAATTGCGCGGCGTCAGGCTGCAAGGCGACCCGCACGCGCCGGTCGCCTTGCAGCTGGAACAGCTGAGCCTCGGCTTTGACGTACTGGAATCGTTGCGCACCCTGAGCCCGCAGTTGATTTCTCTCTCCGGAAGCGGGCTGCGGGTGCATGCCGATCTGGATGAAAATGGCCAGATCGCGTTACCGGGGATACCACCCGGTGGCGCGCTGGGAATCAAATTGTTGCGCTTTATTTTCAATACCCAGCGCCTGCAACTGGACGATGTTATTTTGAGTCTGCACCAGGCTGACAGGGTGCGGGATATTCACAGCTCCATGAAACTGTTGCGGGATGAGGAGTTCAGGCGCTTCAACATGTCCATCCTGTCGCCTTCACAGCAGTCCTGGTTTCGGGTTGTTGCCGAGGGCAGTGGTGAACCTACAGAATTTTCCTCCTTCGTTGCCAATCTACATGTCGAGCTATCTATTGCCGAGGCAGAGCAGTTCAGCGCGTTGGCGGAATTGGCGGGTATCGCGATTGGCGGGGGGGAACTACAAGGTGAGCTGTGGTTGAGCTTTGAGGAGGGAGAACTGCACTCAGCGGCGGACTTCTCCTCTGCCAACCTCGAGTTAGTGGCGCTGTCCGATGCTGAACGACCGATGCGGCTGGACGAGCTATCTGCAACTGTACGCGCCGACTATGTCGATGGCGGGTGGAGCTTCGGAGCCACTGAGGTGTTGGCCCGGAATCCAGAGCAGGAATTCAGACTGGCAAATGCCAGCGGGGAATACCGTGATGGCGGGTTCTTGCTGCGCACCTCTGCAGTGGATATCTCGCGGCTATGCCTGTATTTGACGGATGAGGACCTGCTGCCGAGAGCTCTGGAAGAGGTAATAGCCACGCTTAGGCCCGCGGGAAATCTACAACGGCTGCAGTTGCAGATTTCCGACCTCTCCGCACCCCTGCAAAATTGGGAGCTTACCGCCAATTTTGATCAGCTGGCAGTGCAATCCTGGAAAGGTGCGCCGGTGCTGGAGAGAGCGGCCGGCTATCTGGCGATGAGTGCTGATGGCGGCCTGGTACAGCTGCGATCATCTGACTTTGGCATGGGTTTCCCCACGCTCTACGAGCATATCCTCGAGTATCAGGAATTTGAGACGGAGTTGAAGTGGCAGATCGATAGCGACTGGTTCAGGCTCCGCAGCGGTCCATTCCACGGTGTGGGTGACGAGGGCAGGGTGCAGGGTTTGTTCTCGCTGACAGCACCTCTGAAACCTTCTCTGGTGGGACCGGAAATGGAACTTATGGTCGGGCTGACAGATGCCCATCCTCGCTATCGCAGCAAGTACCTTCCTTTCACTTTGTCGGACAAGCTGCTGGGCTGGTTGGGGAGCAGTATCGGTGAAGGTCGGATCAGCGATGGTGGGTTTATCTGGCGTGGTAGTTTGCGCAAGGGAGCCAAGGAACTGCGCACAATACAGTTGTATTTCAATATTGCGGACGCCGAGCTGGTTTACCATCCGGACTGGCCACCCCTGAGCGAAATTGAGGGTAATATCGTCATCGACGACGCCCAGGTGGACGTCTGGGCCCGGCGTGCACGAGTCTATGATTCCGTCGCTGAAGATGTCACGGTCAGCCTGCGCCAGGACCACAAGCTACATCTGATACTCAGCGTCGACGCGACTATCGTCGGCGGGGCGGAGGACGGCCTGGCGGTTGTTAACCAGTCCCCGCTGCGCAAACTGGTGGGGGACAGCTTTGCCGACTGGCAGCTGCAGGGAGCCTTGCGGACTGACCTGCAGTTGGAGATGGACCTGACCGATCCCAGCGTACCGACGCAGGTACAGGTGCTGACGACCTGGGATGCAGTCGACCTGGATACCGGACCCATAGGGCTGGTCGTGGAGGATATTTCCGGCGCTCTGAGCTTTGATTCCCGCAGCGGATTTCATGCCGATGATTTGCGCGGTCAACTGTGGCGGGAACCGATATCGGCACAGATAAGCCAGGGCAGGCTGGGTAGTGGCCTGGCGGAGTTGGATATAGCCATGCGCGGGAGCGTGGCTGCTGAGAATATCCGCGAGTGGTTACAACTGGATCTGTTACGCTTGGCACAGGGGGCGGCCCAGGCGGAAATGCATATCCGGATTCCGCCTGGGCGGGGCGCGCGCCTGGATATCGCCAGTGATTTGCAGGGGATGGCGTTAGATTTGCCCCAATCATTTGCGAAGGAAGCAGACAGTGTGCGCCAGCTCAGCCTGAGCATGCCCCTGGGCGGATCGCAGCGCCAGTTGCTGCTGGAGATTGACAATGGGCTAACTCTGGATCTGTTATTGGGAGAGGACGGTTACCAGGGCGGTGCTCTCGGATTTGCGGCGCCTCCACTGATGGCCCAAAGCGGTAGTTTCACGATCACCGGTCAGCTGGAACAGCTGGCCTGGGAGCCCTGGTCAGAGTTTATAAGCAAGTACATCGGTCTCGGCGAATCTTCATATACTGTCGGGATGTTGCTGGCGGTCCGGGATTTATCCGTTGCTGAGCTGCAGGTTTTCGGCCAGAGCGTGCGGGATGTACAACTGAATGCACAGCAGTTGAGTGATAGCTGGCAATTGGAATTTGTTGTTCCCTGGGTGCAAGGTCGGCTCAACTTCCCCGATGACATCAGTAGTGCAAGCCTGGATCTGGACCGCCTTGATCTGACCGGGGTGGATCCGGAGTTAATGGATAGCCTGGAATCCCTGCAGGGGGTGGAGGGCGAGCTGTTTACCTTGCCACCTGTCGAAGTCAAGATCGCAGAGCTGAGCGATGGTGAGGGGGTGTGGGGGGATCTGGCTTTTTCTGTGCGCCAGGACGGCCGCAATTATCACTTCGAAAAAATCCGTGGGAATATGCGTGGCTTGTTGCTGGGCGGGGATGAGCAGCTGCAACTGGACTGGATCCGTGGTGAAAATGCCGCGTCTACGCAACTGCGGGGCCCCGTGCGATTTGTAAATTTTGGCGACGTGCTGGCCCACTACGATTACGACCAGGTGATTGAGACCAACAATGGTTCCCTGGCTATCGATCTTGCCTGGCCTGGCGGTCCCGCGGATTTTGAGCTGGCGCAAACAGCGGGATCGATTGGAATTACCGTCGATGAAGGGCGGTTTCTCAAAACCTCGGGCGCCACCGAAGGAACCCTGCGCGTGGTGGGTATCGTCAATCTTGCGGAGTTCGTGCGACGCCTGAGTCTGGATTTGACCTACCTGTTCCAATCCGGGGTTGCCTTTGATTCCATCACGGGTGAGATGTTGTTTCAGGACGGCAAAATAGAAGTGCCGCAGGTGGATGTGCTGGGGCGCTCCAGTCGCTTCCAGTTCGCCGGCCTGTTTGACATCCCGCAGGAAACCATCGCCGGGGAGTTGGTGGCGACCCTGCCGGTAGCCAGCAACCTGCCCTGGATTGCCGCCCTTATTGGCGGCCTGCCCGCGGCCGCGGGCGTGTACGTGATGAGTAAGGTGTTCACCAAGCAGGTGGATCGTTTTTCCAGTGGCGTTTACAGCATTAGCGGTCCCTGGGGCGATCCTGAAGTTAAATTTGAACGTATCTTTGATAACACCGCCTCGCATCAGAAGGCGGTCGCCTCGGGCGCTAAAACCGCGGCTGAAGCCGAGGAGCCGGTGCCGCCGGGTTAGCGCTGACGCCCCGTCACCAGTAAACTCTCTCCTACCAAAATGGGCTAAACGGCACCGCGTACCAGGGCTGGAAATTTGAGCGGTGTCTGCTTGCATTTTGTCACGGTGGTTTTTCCTGCAAACCGCTTCAATGCTCTTATTTTTATGAAGTTTCCGCCGTTATTCCATGCCCCTTCGCGATATGTCCGGGTTTGCGTCAACTGGTGAAGCTAGCCGGCGAGCTCACGCAGATACTGGAACAGTTTGCGTGCCGCACTCGGTGGCCGGTTGTTGCTGACTTCCCTCTGGTGCTGGCGCTGCAGTTGCCGCAAATGCTGTCGATCGGCCTCGGGGTATGACTGCATCACCTCCTCGACGGCGTCCTGACCTCGCTCCAACAGGGCGTCGCGCAGGGCTTCAAGCTGGTGAAAAGCGTCGGCTTGCTGGTGCCTTTGCTGGTGCAGTTCCGACAGTGCCCGGGTCAGCGGTTCAGCGTCTATCTTCCGCATCAGCTTGCCAATGTATTGAAGCTGGCGCCGCCGCGCGCTGTTGGAGCGAATACGCCTGGCCGCGGCAATGGCCTGTACCAGTGCTTCGTCCTCGATCGGCATGCGCGCCAGTTCTCGATCACTGAGTTGCACCAGTTGCGCGCCCACGTCCTGCAGCGCGGTCATCGCTCGCTTGACGGCAGACTTGCTGGGGGCGCGCTCTTCCTCGCGCTCAAGGCTGTCCTCGCGCTCAAGGCTGTCCTCACCCTCAGCCATAGAACACCGTGGCCAGCCCGAGAAAAGCGAGAAAACCGACCACGTCAGTGACAGTGGTGAGTACCACACTACCGGCCAGCGCTGGGTCAATGTCAAAGCGCTTCATGGACAGTGGAATGATGGTGCCGGCCAGAGCCGCAGTCACCAGGTTTATGACCATGGCGGCGGCGAGGATCAGACCGATCAGGGGATCGTCAAACCAGAGCGTTGCCGCCACGGCGACCACCAGTGACCACAGAATCCCGTTCAGGAGCCCGACCAGAAACTCCCGGTTGATGAGCCAGCGCCTGTTACTGTGGCCGATCTGTCCCAGTGCCATGCCGCGCACCATGATCGTCAGGGTCTGGGTACCGGCGATTCCGCCCATGCTGGCAACGATCGGCATCAACACCGCCAGTGCCACGACTTTGTCAATGGTGCCCTGGAACAGGTTGATAACCGAGGAGGCGATGAATGCCGTGACCAGATTGATTCCCAGCCAGACAGCGCGTCGCGGGGTGGTCTTGAATACCGGTGAAAAAGTGTCCTCATCTTCGTCCAGGCCGGCCATGCTCATCAGCGAGTGATCAGCGTCCTCGCGGATAACGTCAACCACGTCGTCAATCGTGATACGACCCAGCAGCTTGCCGGCTTCGTCCACCACCGGGGCCGATACCCAGTCATGGCGGTTGAACAGATTGGCGACCTCGCCATCCGGCATGGTGGCGGGGATGGCTTCCATATCCGTTTGCATCATCTCCCTGACCGTGGCGGAGGGGTCAGAAACCAGCAGCGTAGTCAGTGGTAACAAGCCGATAAATTTGTCGCTGCGATTGACCACGATCAGGCTGTCGGTCATCTCAGGTATTTCGCTGTGCCGGCGCAAGTAGCGCAGAACCACATCCATGGTATGGCGCGCGCGAACCGTAATGGTATCGGTATTCATCAGGCCGCCGGCGGAATCATCCGGATAGATGAGCATCTGCTCGAGCCGGGTGCGATCCTGCTGGTCCATGGAGTTCAGCACTTCCTGCAGCACTTTCTCCGGCAGCTGGTGCAGAATATCCGCTACATCATCCGGTTCCAGTCCCTCGGTGGCGGCGGCTACTTCTTCTGCATCCATGTTGCGCAGGAACTGGGACTGCAGTTCGTCACTGAGTTCCTGCAGGATTTCTCCCTCATCTTCATCATCGATGAGCTGCCACAGTACGTGGCGAATGGGCGGCGGTGAGGATTCCAGTAGGTGGGCGATATCAGCAGCCGGCAGCGCGTGCAGCATGCGCCGCACCGTGATGTAGGTGCCGCTGTCCAGGGCGCTGTTGAGCTCGTGCAGCTGGTCCTGCGTCCTGATAGATTCTGCCTGGTGAGGCACGTTTATTCCGCCTCGTCGAAGCGATTTGCGATCAGCTGTACCAGTGCATCCAGAGCGTGCTGTTCGTCGGCGCCCTCCACCTGAAGCTCCAGGGTGGAGCCCTTGGCAGCGGCCAGCATCATAATTGACATGATGCTCTTTCCGTCAACCAGATTGCCTTCCTGACCAACGCGCACAGCGCTGGAAAATACCGTCGCGCAGCTGACGAACTTGGCTGCCGCCCGGGCATGCAGGCCCAGCTTATTAATTATTGTCACCTGCTGCTGGATCATGGTTTTCGTTGCTACCAGTTCTATAATTCCCGATGCCTGATGTGCACCTGTGAATAACGTTCCTTGTAATGGTTGTACAGTCGCTCTGCCAGATATACTGACCGATGTTGGCCGCCGGTACAACCGAGAGCGATGGTAAGATAGCTGCGACTGTTGTCCCGGTAACGGGGCATCCACTTCTCCAGGAATTCGCAGACATCGGCGTAAAAATCTTCCACCATGGGTTCCTGCTGGAGAAAACTGATGACCTCGGGATCGCGGCCGGTTTTCAAGCGCAGGGCCCGTTCCCAGTGCGGGTTGGGTAGCATGCGCAGGTCATACACCAGATCGGCGTCGTTGGGCAGGCCACGTTTGAAACCAAAGGACTGGAACAGGATGGACATCTCGCCGGCACGGTTACCCAGCAGGCGTTGGCGAATTGCTGAACGCAGTTCATAGATGGTCATCTGGCTGGTATCTATGGTTAGCGAGGCGGCACTGGCAATGGGCTCGAGAATATCTCGCTCGCGCTCTATGGCCTCGGCCAGGGGTGTGCTCTCATCGCTTAGCGGATGCCGGCGTCGGGTTTCGCTAAAACGTTTGATCAGTGCGCCGGCATCCGCGTCCAGGTATAGAATATCAATCTGTACCGCAGCGGGCAGCGAGTCCAGCAAGTTGGGAAAATGCTCAAGATCCTTCCAGGTGTTGCGGGCATCAATGCAGACGGCGATTCCGGTTGTGGTAATGCCACTGCGCTGGGCGCCGTGCACCAAACCGGGTAGCAGGGTCACTGGCAGATTGTCTATGCAGTAGTAACCCTCGTCTTCCAACTGGTGCAGGGCGGTACTCTTTCCCGAACCGGAGCGGCCGCTGATGATTATCAGGCGCATGTAACGGCCGCGCCTTACAGGCGGAACTCCACCGCGAAGCGATGCAGCTCCTGACTATCGCTGGCGTCACGCAGCCCCTGGCAAAATTCCTTGTTGCTGAGCAGCTCCGCCAGCCCCCCCAGAATTGTCAGGTGCTCCTGCTGCGCCTCCTCGGGAACCAGTAGTACAAATAGAATATCCACTGGTTTGCTATCCGGGGCATCGAAATCAATCGGTTCTTCCAGTGTTATCAGAGTGCCGACGGCTGCGATGCACTGGCTGATACGACAGTGAGGGATGGCGATGCCATCACCCAGAGCGGTACTCCCGAGTTTCTCGCGCGCCAGCAAACTGCCGAATACGTCGCTGGCTGTCAGTTCTGAATGATTCTCGCTGATGAGATTGGCGGCGCTTTCAAACAAGCGCTTTTTACTGGCACCCAGCGCCCGGCAGAGAGTGCGTTCGGGTGTCAGCACGGTCTTTAAATCCAACATGTTAGCGCCGGGCAGGGGTGTGTCCCCGCTAGTGTCCCCGGTTTTTCTCCTTGTGTTTGATGAGTTGTCGATCCAGTTTGTCGACCAGTAAATCGATGGCGGCGTACATATCCTCCGACTGGGCGTTGGCAAACAGGTCCGCGCCGGACACGTGAACTGTGGCTTCAGCTTTCTGGACCAGTTTTTCTACGATGAGCGTGACTTCGGTTTTGGTGATGTGATCAAAATGTCGCTGCAGGCGATCGAGTTTGCTCAATACGTACTGCCGCAGTGGCGGAGTGACCTCGACGTGGTGACCGCTGATGTTTATTTGCATATGTTGCTCCTTATGCAGTGTGTGCACGCAGGATAAGTGTACTAAACTAATTGCTTGCGTTCGTTGGATGGTGGAATAAACAGTGACTCGCGATACTTCGCAATTGTGCGTCGTGCGATCTTGATACCCTGCTCCTCCAACAGGTTGGTGATCTTGTTATCACTGAGTGGTTTACGGTGGTTTTCAGCCGCCACGAGCTTTTTGATCAGCGCTCGAATGGCGGTTGAAGAGCACTCTCCGCCAGCCGCGGTACTGACGTGGCTGGAGAAGAAAAACTTGAGCTCGTAAATTCCCCGGGGGGTATGCATGTATTTTTGTGTCGTGACCCGGGAAATTGTTGATTCATGCATCTCGATGGCTTCGGCAATATCGTGCAGTACCAGCGGCTTCATGGCTTCTGCTCCAAATTCCAGAAAACCACGCTGGTGTTCGACAATTTTGGTGGCCACTTTCATCAGGGTCTCATTGCGACTCTGCAAACTTTTCAGGAACCAGCGCGCCTCCTGCAAATTATTCCGCAGGTAGGTATTGTCGGCACTACTGTTGGAGCGTTTGACCAGGCCGGCATAGTCGGAATTGATGCGCAGGCGTGGTGCGATGTCCGGGTTGAGCTCCACCACCCAGTGACCTTCCCGCTTGCTGACAAAGACGTCAGGAACAACATACTCCGTGTTGTCCCTGGCCAGTCCCTGGCCGGGATTAGGTGTCAGCGTCTGGATGAGATCCAATACGTCCTTCAGTTCCGGCTCGCGCATTTTGGTGCGGCGCATGAGCTGGGCATAATCACGGGTACCCAGTAAGCCGATGTGGCGATTCACCACCAGTTTGGCCTGCGCGAGGAAGGGCGTGTCCTCGGGGAGTTGTTGTAATTGTACCAGCAGGCACTCCTGCAGATCGTGGGTACAAACACCGGGGGGATCAAATTGCTGCAGGCGATGCAGCACGGCCATGACCTCGTCCAGCTCTATTTCCTGAGCGGGATCGAAGCTTTCCCAGATCTCCTCCGCGCTTACCGAGAGGCGACCCATCTCGTCTGTGGCATCAAGTATGGCCAGGGCAATGGCGCGATCCAGGTCGGAAAAACGGGTCAGGTTCAGCTGCCAGAGCATGTGCCCATGCAGCGATTCTTCCTCGCTGTGGTGAACCTCAAAGTCGTTATCACCGAAATCCTGGCCGCCCAGGAAGCTGCCAACAGGCATCTGGTAGACATCCTCCCATTGGGTGTCTACTGGAAGTTCATCGGGAATGTCGGTTGCAAACTGGTCGGCGCCCGGTTCCTGCTCGCCAGATTCCGCGTCGGTCAGTGCTTGCTCGCCGCCGGTTCCCTGGCCATCAGCGGTCAGGCTGTGCGCGCCGGGGGAATCGAGGGCTTCATCGGCGGAGTCTGTTTCCTCGGCACCTTCCTGTACCTCCAGCATGGGGTTGCTCTCCAGCGCG
>JAPUKZ010000044.1 GCA_027295405.1 Gammaproteobacteria bacterium | reverse complement strand
ATGACGCGATCATGGCTTTCCAGCACAGTTGATACACCCGAAATCACTGAATTAGCCAGGCCCTTGTTGCGTCTGGCGCTGACTACTTCCACCGAAGAAAAATTTTCTCTCCAGACAGGTTCTGACAACACTGACCCGACGGCCGCAACGCTTTTGGAATCGGCCACACCCCGGGGGCCATCGGCAAATACCCAAAGTGGACTTTCCGAGGCCAGGTCGGCTTTGGCCAGGCAATTCAGCGCCAGGCGCAAATGTTCTGGCCGGTTATAGGCAAATACGACGATTGGGGCGGGTGCGGACACGCAACTCATGGGACGCGGGGGCAGTCGGATATTATTTGCTCATAGACAGCGACCTGTGCAGTAACGTTTTTATTCGCGTCATGGGTTCGATTGGCTCTGGCACGGGCGGCCGCGGACAGGCGCGCACAGAGCGCGTCGTCATCAAACAGGCGCTTTACCTGCCACGCCAGCAGCGCGGGATCATCAGCACGGTACAGCAAGACCTCCTCCTCATCCGCCGCCATACTGGTGACCCCTCCCGCATAGGCCGCAATCGATGGAACTCCCATCAGCATGGCCTCGCCGAGGGTGTTGGGACTGTTTTCGATGAGCGAGGGTAAATTGAATACATGTGAGCGCTGCATTCGTTGCGCCATTTCTGCAGCGCTTAACAAGCCCGTAAATATTACATGCTCAGTAAGATCCAGTTGCTCAATCAGCCTGGTCAGGTAAGCCGGATAGCCGACATAGCGCTTTGCCGACCACCGGGGAACACTGGCCGGGCTGTCACCGGCGATATAAAGCCTGGTGCCGGGAAAGCTCTCACGCAATTGGGCAAGCGCCCGCAACGCTATATGTGCTCCCTTGCGCGCGGACCCTGCACTACCGATGAATATGGAATGATCCTCAACATCGCTCCTGGTCCAGAGCCGCTGGTGAAACTCCTTCCGCAATATGCGCCCGCAGTGGTGGTAACTGGCGTGCGGATTGAGTGCGTACGCGTGAGCCCGGTCCCACTGGGTACGACCCATTATGTGATCAACCATGCCAAGCGTTTGCTTCTCAAGCGCCAGTCTGGGGTTAAACTGAAAGCGCTTGCGAAAAAGTAGCGCCAGAGCAGTTAATACTTCCCTTGGGTCAAGCGACACCAGCATTGCCCCGATGGGCAGGCGACCCAATTCGTATGCTTCATAGCCGTTGATAACCCCCTGCAAGGACAGCAGCTTCAAGCCGTCCCAGGAGCGCAGGAACCGGCGTGTATAAGCCATCTCGGAACCTTCCGCATGGAGAATATCCGGGCAAAATCCAGCGAGTACCGCATCGCAGTCCTGTTGTGAAATGTCGAACCGGTCAGTTGAACTCTGTGGAACCGCGTAATAGCGGATGCCATCCTTTTCCCTGGATTCGAGTTTTGCCACTGGGGCTCGCATCGCAATACCGATGTCGTACCCTGGTAGTTTGGAAAGGCGTTCAGTCATTAATGTCAGCCAGCCACCAAAGGGCGTCCGTTCACAACCAAAATCCTCGGCAACTGCCGGCAATACGATATTTACCAGCCAGAGTATTTTAAGCGGTGGTTTATTCATCGCGGCGCTCGTAATTGGCCCAGAAATTGGCGCATGGATTCCTGCCAACGCGACAGTTCAAATGGATTCTCTGCGCCGCATTTCCGCTTCATATGCGCCAGTTTGTCTCCGTCCATTGTTGCCGCGCTAAGAATGGCCTCGTGGATACATTCACTATCCGAAGTCGCGATCATGAATCCATTGATGCCATCTTCCAAATACTGGTCCAAATCACTGGTGGCGTTAGTAATGACAGGAATTCCCACTGAGGCCGCTTCAACATACTTGGTAGGAAAACCAACATTGGTCGAGCGGTTGGATTTCCGGAAGAACACGGAGAAATCGGCTGATTTAAGCAACGATAGAGCCTCCAGGTGGGGAATTCGCCCGGTATAGGTGACCTTTTGTCCCATTTCCATCAGGGCGCGTCGGTGACCGGGTCGCATCTGTAGGTAGTTCTCCTGCGTGAGCCCCGCAACTAGAAACCGAAAATCCACACCCTGCTGGTGGATTCGGTGAAAACCAGCGATAACATAGTCCAGTCGATCCTTGCTCAAGCCCATTCCGGGGCTGCCAGAGTAGATAAAGCGTTTCTGCGCAGGTACCGGGTTCTCAAGGACGGATTGATTTCGCCACTTTGCGTCTGACGCCTTAACAACGAAAGGGAGTACCAGTACATTTTGCCGTGGCAGGCGAGCCGCCATGTAGCTTGATGCGCAGATCACGTTTCCTGACCACCTGGTAAGCAAGCTTCCTCGAACCCAGGTCCCCGTGATTCGCATGAGATTATGCAAGACTCGGGTGCCCTCCCAGCCATACCACTCGGTACAATCGAGAACTGGGAAAAGACCCTCGCGTCGACATAACTGGATTACGCCTGCCAGCCCTCTGGCGGGATAGTTATATGCAACTATGGCCAGAATATGCTCAGCGCCAATGGATGCAACTACCTCGGCAACAGGCTCAACAGACTTCACGTAAGAGCGGCACTCTTTATTCCAGACAGGCCTGCGAATATCAATGCATCTGAAGCCGTCGATGGTGGTTTCAGTTTCAGCGGGAGCAGCAGGCGGTTCCGGACGCAACTTGCCCAGTATGACGACATCGTAGCCAAGCGAGCGCCAGAGTTCCGCGTTGCCGAGACAGCGGATCGCCGAAGCGTTACGATCGGGCAACCCGAAGCCACCAGCGTACAAAATGGTCTTTCTTGTCGCAGACACCCACCAATCCCCCTATGGCAGACTAGGAAAACTGAGTTGAACCTGATCCATCCAGAAGACTGAGCGCACCGGGAATAAAAATAAAGAGTATCAACCCGTATGCGCCAAATACATTGTTCAGCATGGGGAACGACAGCGCCACAATAAAGATTGCGAGCGCGAGGCCGTAGTGCTTCTCGCACTGCCGCAAAAAGCGTATCGGCAGGAACATCAGGAGGTACATAAAAACAGCGCCGACCAGGATTCCGTATTGCGCAAAATTATCTAGGTACGCCGAGTGTTTACCGATCGAATCAAAACTCAAGGTTCCCCAAAATGGACTGCCAAGAAACAGCAAAATGCTGCGCAAGTAGCGTTCTGAGCGAAGCTCAAAAGTCCCTACCGACTCCTGCCCACCGAGGCTCAGAAGTGTGTGCGCGACCTTGTTCTCGTAAAGAGTGCCCCGGGAGATTTGCAGCAGGCCCTGTACGATGGAGTCACTAAAAAGCCCCGTCAGTGCTGCGACCACGGAAAACACCAGTACCGCAAACACCAGGTTGCTGGCTCTTCCCTTGTCGCCCATAAACACTGCAACCAGGGATATGAGTGCCAGCGCTACCGCAATCGCATAACCCGCCCGCAGGATCAGCAACAATGCCAGCACCAGGTTGGCTAACACTAGAGCTCTTCCCAGGTAAGCCGGAAAGCCGGAAAAGCGGGTGAAGCTTGACCAGTCCACTCGTTTTGGGAAAATGCTGAAATACCAGAGCACCGGAAGCGCCAGTAACAGGGAATAAACGAGGCTATAGCCCCCGACTCCCTGGCCGCTGAGTTCGCGCGCAGTGTCGTCGCTGCGTATGACAAGTCTTACCACATTGTCCCCCAGGCTCTCCTGCGCCAGCAAAGTCGTGCTGATCCAAATCGGCAGAATAAGCAGCACGATCCAGAATAGATTATTGAATTCTGCCACCGCATTAAGGCGATAGCTCTGCTGCACAAACAGAAAGAACAACAGGATCAGGACCTGATAGTGGCGGTTAATCGTTGACGAGTCGTCCACCAGCATCTCTATCATCAGGATATAACAGCCGTAAAAAGCGGCAAGAAGCACCGGCACGGATGCATAGGAAAATATACCCCTAACCCTGAGCGCCTCCCGGAACATCCAGATCCCAATGGCGACACCGGAAAACACTCTAGCGGTAGTACTGTAGGCTAGAACGGGGGACAGTAGCCAGATGGCTACCAGGCTAACCGCAATTGTCGTCAAAGGTAGTCTAAGCATAGCGGGGGCTGGCGCGGCCCTGCGGTGGTTTACGAAAGGGTACTTGAATCCGCTGTGATAGGCCAATCCGTCTATTTGCTGAGTACACCGAACTCCGTCTATCACCGCAGGACGTCATTCCGGCTTTATCTGTTCTGACGCCTCAGGCCTGGAGCCGTCGCCTGATTTTGCCTGGATCATCTGCCAGCACGCTGCAGATGTGGCGAATTCTTCCCTGTGTATTGATTATTCGGGCGACAACGGGATTCCTGAGCTTCAGCTGCATCAATTTCAGAAATCGGGATGGGTCGCTGGAATGTTGTTGCGAAGCGCTGGTTTTGATTCCCAGAAGTGCGTCCATCAGACCCACAAAGACGGGGAAGTAATTGCCACATTTGCGCTGTATATATTCACGGTCCAGTGGCCGCGTGGCACTGGATGTGCGGTTAAAGTGGCGTATGCAATCGCCTGCCTGTGGCAGCGGGAAGTCAAAAACGGCCCCCAGGCCATCGCTGGCAAATCTTGTCATTATGGCGAGAATGATTCCCATTTCCGACCCAGGTGTGAAGAATCTGGCGCCGTTCCGTTGGTGCTCGCATAGTCGTGAGTAGAATTCGTCCAGCGTAAGTTTTTGCTGCCAGCGTCTGGGCAAAGGGTGTCGGTGCAGTTCGAGGCTAAAGCCGTCTCCAGCGCGCAGCATGGGTGGATAGTGGTGATGGTGCCGGTACCGAGCGAGTGCTTGCTCGCGGGCTTCGAACTCTCTGATGCCCCGCAGCACGGGCACCCCGCCAACCTCGTTCTCGATAGCGTACTCGTAACCCGCATCCAGTAACACCCGGTTTGCTGTCTCTTGCTCCTCTTCCCTGATCACCAGGTCGATATCCGCTTGCTGCCGGTAGCCTGCGCTGGGGTAGAGGTCGGTCAACAATCCCGCTGTGCCCTTGATCCAGGCGGGAGTGATACCCGCCCGGTTCATCAGTTTACTGACCTTTAGCGCGGTTCCGGTGATAGCGAGATTGCGGCGGACATTAGCGAGCAAGGACCGCCGCAAGAGTTTTTGTTGGACTTCGGGTAGTGAGCCAAACAGCGCTTTATCCTGGCCCAACGTGTGCGCGATCGCCGGCAGCAACTGATGGTTCCTCGCTGTCTGCGTAAAACCGGCCCAGCCGTTTCGCGTGTTTAGCAGAGCGACATTTTCGATCAAGCGGGTGCCGCCGAACACCTCTGCCAGCATTCGGAATTGTTGCCATTCCGATATCATGTTCCCGGCAGTTAGTTCAATATCTTCAATGGTTGACATTTTTCAGTGTGTTTATCTTTTCAAGGGCCAGGTTCCAACTGGCATCGTTCTGACCCAGCCGGGCTTTGTCACCCGCCAGTTCAACCCAACTCTGGCGGCGCGCGGGTCGGCGCTCAAGTGCGCCCAGTTTTAATTCAAGGGCTTGCTGGGATAGGGTTCTGGCCAGCGTCCCCTGTTCCTCCCAGTAGGCCTGCCACGTCAGGAATCGGGCTTTGGCGTCGAGGTAATCCGGATTGTGGGGCCAGCCAGCGAGTGCGGCGTTGATATTTTGCTCTACCACGCTGACCCTGGATTGTTGCGGGCGGTAGTCCTGGCGTGCCCAGAAACTCAACTCGGTGCTGGCACTGGTAAAATGTATGTC
>JAPUKZ010000439.1 GCA_027295405.1 Gammaproteobacteria bacterium | reverse complement strand
AGGAAGGCAACCGTGTTGGGGTACAGGCTGGCATCCGCTTCAAAGCCGCCATAGCCGGCGTTGATCAGCGGGCTGCACAGGGCCGCATCGGCGGTACCGATAGTGCCGAACAGGAAACCCTCTGCCGGCACCTGGCTTTCCACGTATTCCAGGCGACCGGGAATGACTTCAGTTGCCAGTTGTTCAAGTTTGGCCGTGTCTGGCTCGCCCATGCCAAGTATGCCCTTGAAGACATTTTCGAAGAAGAAGGGCGCTACCGCCTCCACCAGGCGTGTGTCAGCAAATTCCTCCAACCACCGGGCTCGGGCCCGATCCGCAGGATCGGCTGGCAGCACTGGAATCGCCGGGTACTTCTCCTCCAGGTATTCGCAGATCACGCTGGAGTCGGACACGGCAAGATCCCCATCTTCCAGCGCCGGGATTTTACCCAGCGGGCTGATCTTCAGGTAACCCTCCGGCGGGGAACCCGGCGTCACCACCTGGTGTTCGTAGTCCAGCCCCTTGATGGAACACACCGCCAGTACTTTGCGCACAAACGGCGATAGATTGGCTCCGTAGATTTTCATATCCTGTTTCCTATAGCATGTTGTAGAAAAGCCAGCCGCAGCTGACCAGATAAACACTGAGGGTGCTGACCATGCCCACCGGGCGCAACAACTTTGGGTAAGCTTGCAAAACGCAAGTTAATATACGCCTTAACTTGCATAATGCAAGTACAAGTCCGATAATTTGTCTATGAACGCAAGCCAACGCCGCTCCAACTGCCCGCTCAACGTCGCCCTGGAACTTTTCGGCGATAAATGGAGCCTGCTGATCCTGCGCGATATGCTGATTGTTGGCAAATCCCGCTACGGCGAATTCCTCGATTCCCCGGAAGGCATCTCCACCAACATTCTCGCCGACCGCCTCAAGCAACTGGCGTGCTGCGGGCTGGTGGAAAAACTGCGGGACCCGGCAAATGGCAAAACCTCCCTGTACCTGCCCACTGCCATGGGCGTATCACTGCTGCCGCTATTGCTGGAAGTGATTCGCTGGGGTCTGACAAACCTGGGGGATACCGGGGTACCCGAGTTTGTGCTGACTGCCCTGCGCCAGGGTCCGGACCAGCTTATTGCCGAGTGTGAGACAAGGCTGCACAATGAGCGGCTTACACTGGCTGGCTGAACTGGCTGGCTGAACTGACTGGCTGAACTGACTGGAGAGTCAAGGCATGACCGAGGTTAGCTGCCAGTGACCAGGGCCATCTTTTGTTGCAGATTCAGTTCCATGAAACCCATTTTCCTGTTAAATAGCGCCGCCAAGACCATATACTAACCCTGCGGTTGGGACAAATAGGTAGAACGCCTGCTATGGAATTCCTGGAGCTACTCGCCTTTTACCACTGGGTTATTATTGCTTTCGGTTTTTTGCTTTTACGTCTGTTCAAACTCGACGGGATCTCTATACCCGGTACCTTCGCCGGTGTGATGATGGCGGTAGTAACCTATATCTCGCCGGACATCTACTGGGGTTGGCAACTCTGGGGCTTCATGTTCATCACCGCCATCACTGCCGTTCCCTACTTGCGACGACAGCAGCGGCAACGGGAAGAAGAAAAAGACGCGCTACCCACCGCGGCGGATGAAGCTTTATTTATGGTTGGCACCACCGTGATCCTGGACGAACCGGTAGCCTCCGGCCAGGGCAAACTGCTGATCAAGGGCAAGTACTGGCGGGTATCTTACAGCCGCGACTATCCAGCGGGCACCATCGTCGAAGTTACCGGGCGCGAGGGCGCGGTGCTGAGCGTGGCCAGCACCGAAAAGCCCAGCTACGGCTTCAGCACCCATCACAGCGGTGGCAACATGCCGGTATCGAAATACGAACGCGACGCCGCCATAGAAGCGGAATACGGTCGCCCCGACTTCGATGCCTGGGTACTGTTCCAGGCCGCCCTGATGAGCCACAGTAAACAGACGCTGGTGCAGGCCTTCCACCTGTTGTACGGTGTGCGCGGCGAGAGCCTGGCCAAAGCCAAGTCGAAGTTGAATACCTGTACCCTGGCCCTGTACGACAGCCGCGAAGAGGGCCGCTACATCTATATGTACGGTGACATGTACTGCGACGCCCGCCGCTACAATTTCTATTACGGCGAGGCCGACTGGGCAGGCTCCCAGGCCGGTAGTTTCGAGCAGGAAATGCAGAAACTGGAAGCTGCCCTGGACACCCCCTGGGCCGACCTGATACGCAGCAACATCCCCTCGGAGCAAGTGGAACTGGCGCTGCGCGCCCTGCGCGACAGAGGGTGAAACGCTTCCCGCGCCGGCGGCTCCAGCAGTTCATTGCCAGGCTGGCCGCTCGACCCAACCGCCGCGACAGTTTCAATCCCTACCGCGAACCGCCTCTGGCCCGCAACCTGGAGCACTACCTGGAAACCCTGTGGCGCCACCCCCATTACCATGGCCTGCTACTGGTCGGCGAGGCGCTGGGCTACAAGGGCGGCCGCAATACCGGTGTGCCCTTCAGCAGCAGTAAACTTTATACTGAAGTGGAACATCCCTTCCTGCAAAACCTGGCCGGCAAACTCCGCTTTCCGCAGCACAACGGCCCACAGGACAGCGAAGCCACCGCCAAACTCGTCTGGCGCTACCTGCAAACCAAACAGCAGCTACCCCTGTTCTGGAATGCCTTTCCCTTTCATCCCCACATCACAGGCAAGCCCAGCAGTAACCGCAAACCCCGGGCGCTGGAACTGGAGGAGGGGGCTGCGCTGTTGTGCGAGCTGGTCGCCATCTCCCAACCCCAGCGCATCGCTGGCATCGGCCGCGAAGGCCACAAAGTTGCCGCAAAACTCTTTCCAGAGCAGGAAGTGACCTACATCCGCCATCCCTCATACGGAGGCAAGGCTGACTTCATCAGCGGTATGAACCAACTGCTGGACTGCCCTGTCGCCTTTTCAATCACGTTGTATAGGCGACAGATTGCCTAGGGCAACTCCCTCAAAGATGATGGGGCACAGGAATAAGCCGAGGGGAAATCGCCATGTTAAACGCCACCGATCCACTGGATGCCGCCGACGAACTCATCATCATTCTCGCCAAGGTGATCGTGATCAGCATTGCCGCTGTGTATTACAACGAGCTGGCCGGCCTGCTGATATTGCTGGGGGTGGCACTGGCCATGCTCAGAACAGGTAGGCCTGCAAGCTCTCCAGATTCTCAACCATAATCTGCTGCGCCTCCGGTTTCATCTGCACAATCGAGGTATCGATACGCAGGGCCTGCAAGGCGTACTGCACCAGCGCCCCGCGGGTCTCAATCTCCAGCACGTTTTTCTGCATGCCGTAATCCTTGGCCACCACTTCCCGCTGTGCTTTCGACAGCCGTGAATCCGGCGTAATCCGAATCGTGACCTTTTCCCGCCAGTCCGCATCCTGCTCGTAGCCATGCTCCGAGGCACCCATAATCTCCGCTTCACCGCGAAACCGACTCAGCACGAAATCCCGATAGCCCAGATTCTTCTCACACCAGGCCCGCACATGCCAGCGCAGCCCCGTGTGCACCAGTGTGTGGGGCACAATCACCCGGCCTTCCCGATCCGGTGCGTGGATGGCGACATAATCGACCTCCAATCGCTTCTGCTGCCGCGCCGCCGACACAATCGGCCGCAAAATCTCCGGATGGACGTCCCGCACCGGAACCGCAAGCACCTCCATGTTCGCGACCTGCAGGTCCAGGCTCTCAAACATGCTGGACAACTCATTGTTGCGCGCCATCAGGTGCAGGTATTCATCCGCCAGGCCTCGGGTGACCACCGGCGAAAAATCGGGGGAGGGTTTGTAACCCTTCAGGTACTTGTCGTATTCCAGGTTGTCGGGTGCGACTTTACGCAGGTAATTGTTGATGTCCTTGGAGGCCTGCTGCCTGCCGATGCCGAAAGTGTCACACAAGTGCCGTGTGGTAAGGCGGCCCTCCCACAGGGCGATGATCTCGATAAAGCGGTAGCGCAACAAAAGATCCCACCGAAAGGGCCAGGTTTTTACGGGCTGAGCTGACTCGGGATGTGCTTGATTAGGCGACATATATGTACACAAAGGCTACATGTAGATGGCAAGGCCTATTATTCATAGATCTTGCCATTGGGCAACGGGTTTTTGGCATTGGATTTGGGCGCCTATGGGTAGTTTTTGTCTTAAAGTGATTTTTGAAGTGGGCTGTAGGCGCTCACTTATCCGCCGTCAGTTCCTTGATCACATAGCCCCCGGAGCGCTCATCCAGTTCCAGCTTCAGCAATCCGCGATTCTCCGCCGCTTCCAGCAGCTCACCGAAAGAGCGCACCCCATAAAACCGTTCATTAAACCCCGGCCGGCGCCGCTTAATCGTTTGCTTGACCATGGAGCCCCACAGCTTCTGTCGATCGCCCTGATCGGCATACAGGGCTTCTGCGGTTTCCAGGATCAGGCTGATGGCATCGTCGATGCGGTTCTCCTCCGGCTTCGGCGTAGCAGACCTTTTCGATTTTGCAGCTTTTGCCGGTGCTTCTTTCGGTGCCGGCTTCTGCTTGCGACTTCTGCTCGATTGATCGTCGCGCACCAGGTCGTCGTAGAAAATGAACTCGTCGCAACTGTTCATTAACAGGTCTGAGGTGGAATTCTTGACGCCCACACCAATAACGATCCTGGCATTCTCCCGCAGCTTGCTGACCAGGGGCGAGAAATCAGAGTCGCCGCTGATGATGACAAAGGTGTCGATATGTTCCTTGGTGTAACAGAGGTCCAGCGCATCCACCACCATACGAATGTCGGCCGAGTTCTTGCCGGACTGGCGGGTATGCGGAATTTCGATCAGCTCGAAGGAGGCATCGTGCATGACCGGTTTGAATTCCTTGTAGCGGTCCCAGTCGCAATAGGCCTTCTTTACCACGATACTGCCCTTTAGCAGCAGGCGTTCCAACACCAGTTGGATGTTGAACTTGGGATATTTGGTATCGCGCACGCCCAGGGCGACGTTTTCGAAGTCGCAGAAGAGGGCCAGGCTGAGGTCGTCGCTGTCGTTGGGCATGAAGGATCTCGTTTGTTTGGCTATGCCTGGAACGGTCTCACAGCGTGCCGCGGTATGGCAAGTGTTACATCACTCCCCGGGTCTATAGCGCCGTCTGATCAACGGTTTGCGCCGCTGCGGATCAAACAGGGGATCGTGTAATATCTCCGCCGCATAGTCGCTGGCTTGATCGGCGAAATGTGGCGAATTTTCATCCAGGGTGGCCGAGCCAAACTGATGCACGCCGCGCACGGTTTGTTTACCTTGCGTATCCCACGACACCAGATAGTAAAGACCATCACCCGCCACATTGGTGTGGAAGCCATCGTCTTCTATGCCGCGCCCATAAATGGCACGCAGCGTATCCGGCCCACCGCCTACCGGTAAATTGAGTTCTCCGCGTACATGACGGTTAACCTCTCCCCAGGGCGGATCGATACGGCCCACCGCCTCTAGCAACACATCGGTACAGCGTTGCAGTTCCTGCCATGCCTCCGGTACGGGATTTCCGCGCTTCTCGGCCAGCCATTCGGCGCTCACCAGGCAGGTGCCCAAAGCAGCAACGCGATTTTCCAGATCCGTGGATAGGTCCCATTGGCTCAGAAGTGCCTGAGCATCGTGATACCGCTGTGCCACCGAATCGTCCAACTCCAGTGCTAGCGCGCTTTGTACATAAGCCGCCGCACGGGAATTGCTGGCGTACTTTTTGTCGTGCTTGATGGCGAAGAATTCGGCTTCTGATATAGGGCCAAGTTGCTCAAACAACTCCAGCCCCCGGTCGGCGCGGTTGGTCATGCGTGTGGGAAAGCCGTCCTCTTTCCGATACTGGTCCCGTCTGGGATTATCGGCCGCGGTGGTGACCCTGAAGGGGCTTTGATTGGCGCTGTGCACATAACCGGAGTCGGGATTGATCACCTGCGGCAGTTCGTCAAAGCCCAGGTACTCATCCCAGATCAGGCGACTGTCGTCACCGGGCAGGTATTGGCTCCAGTCGTAGCCGGGCATGCGTTTGGGTGTGAGCGAGTTGTGCACAAACATCACGTTGCCAGCGCGGTCGGCGTAAACAAAATTGAAACTGGCGAAGCGGTGCATGCGCATCGCATTGCGCCACTCCTCAAAATTCCTTGCCTTGTTCATCGCCATCCACTGTTCCACCTGGCGCAGTTCGCCCATGCCGGCGTAACGCACCGCGTAGGTACCGTGGTCCGTACGCAGCACCGGCCCGTGTTCTGAGGTGAGGCCCTGCTCGGTAAACGTCCAGGGCAGGAAGCCAAACAGGGTGACTTCAATGTTGAGGTCACGCGCTTGTAGCCTGCGCCATTCCCCGTCCAGGCGATAACGCAGAGGATCGTCGGGATCCATATCCAGCACATACACATCGACCAGATCGGGTTTGTTGACGGTGACGGCCCAGGCCAATTCTTTGGTAAAACCCACGCTGATGGTTGGATTACCGGGAAACAGCCCGCCCATTACGTTCAGCCCTTCATGACTCTGGATGTGCGCCTCGTACCAGGCGACCGGGCCGGTTGTCGGTTGATGCGAATTAATGGCAATCCGGGTGGCGCCGTCCTCGCTAAACCCGGGTGCCACGGCAAATGCGTTTGAACCGACCGGCAACTGGTTCATGGCCACACCGGTGGCCTGGCTGATGGGGCGCTGGCGTTCAGGTCTTGTGAGTTCCTTGAGCACGCTGTCAAAGCCATAGAACATCAAGTGCCGCAGCATATAGGCCGCCACAATGTCCTTGCCGGTGACCGGCAGGATCCTGGGGTTTATCTCCTCAGGATGAAGCGCCGCATAGTAATTGATGCCATCTGCAAAGGCTTCAACGAAGGCACGCGTGTCAGCAGCCAGCTGGGTCTCGTACTCGGCATCAAGGGTATTCCAGATACCCAACCACTTGACCAGGAAGTCGGTTGTCGCGGCATCGCGGCCCTTGTACTTCGCATTGGTGCCGCGATAGAAGGGAATCGTGTCCTGGATCAGGGCCCAGTTGTCTTCCGCCTGCACCCAGGCGAAGCCAAAGGCCGCGTCCACATCCCGCTCGCCCAGCACATGGGGCACACCCAGGTGGTCGCGCTCAATGACCACCTGGTAGTTGCTGCCCAGGGGGCGGTATTTCTCGGGCTCGAAGGTGGTGGAGCAGGCGCCGAGGGACAATAGTGACATAGTGAGCAGAGCCAAATGTACAAACAGTCCGCGCCTGCTGATCTTCAAGTCGCAGAAGCGGGCGAGGTTGAGGGCTTTGGTTTCGGTGGACATGAAGGATCGTGCGTATCTCGTTGCGGAGCCCTGGGACGGTCTCACAACGTGTGACGGGATGGCAAGTTTTAGTTTGTTTCCGCGCGATGAATCCCTTGCTGGACTGAGAGGGAGAGTGGCGTTTTAGTGCTCTTTCACCTGGCGGTGAGCGGATAATTGTCGGGGTGTTCACGCCATGCTTTGTTGAGTTCCCCCTGGTGCTCCTCGACCATGGCTTCGATTCTACGCAATTGATGTGAAATAGTCTGTGTCTTGCTGAAAGAGCAACAAGCGGTACCTGATGGTGCAGCTGTCAGCCGCCCATATTGCTTCTATACTGATTGACTACCCAATACAGAAAGAGCACCGAACATGACCAAGTACCCATCAGTAATTCAGGCGGTGCTGCTAGCCGCTCTGGTTAATACGGCCGGGGCAGACGAACCCAAACAGTTGCTGTTTGGCGACACTCACCTGCACACCTCCTATTCCTTCGATGCCTACCTCAACAAAAACCAGACGGCCGATCCGGATACGGCCTATCGCTGGGCCAGGGGTTTACCGGTTATTCACCCCTACAACCGGGCCCGCGTGCAGATCGGCACGGCGCTGGATTTTCTGGTGGTTTCTGACCACGCCGAATTGATGGGTGTTATTCGCGCCATCAATACTGATACAGCAGAGCTGGAAGATCTTGGCTGGTGGGGCAACCTCAAGCGCTGGTTTGCGGTCACGATGCTGAACCGGGCGATTGAAGGTGGCGAGGGTGCTGAATTTTTCAATTCGCTGCTGCCCAAGAAACCTGAGCAGCCCGGCGGTGACCCGGTGCAGGATCCCGCCAATGTTTTGGCAACGGGCGCCTTCGGTGACACCCTGCTAACAGAAACCACTGCCTGGCAAGAAATTGTCGATGCCGCCGAACGGCATAACGACCCGGGCCAGTTCACCGCGTTTATTGGTTGGGAGTGGAGCTCCATTCCCACCGGCGCCAATTTGCACCGCGTTGTGTTTACACCCGACGGCGGGAACCAGGCCAAACAGTTTGTGCCCTTTGGCTCAGACCAAAGCCAGTATCCCGAAGACCTGTGGCAGTGGCTGCAAGATACCCAAGACCGCACCGGCGCCCGGTTTATGGCCATGCCGCATAACTCCAATATCTCCAAGGGCTATATGTATGCGGCAACCACGCTGAAGGGCGAACCGATTACCGCGGAATACGCCCGTCGCCGCATGTACTGGGAGCCCGTGTCCGAGGTGACGCAGATCAAAGGCGATTCCGAGACGCATCCATCGCTTTCACCCTACGACGAGTTCGCTGACTTTGAAACCTACACCCATTACATTCAGCAGGACCCGCAGGAGTACACACCAGGTGCAGCTGACTACATGCGCTCAGCACTCAAGCAGGGCCTGGCGCTGGAACAGACAACCGGGGTTAATCCCTATCAGTTCGGGGTGATCGGCTCCACCGACTCACATTCGGGCCTGTCTTCCGCAGAGGAAGACAACTTCTGGGGCAAGTTCGCACGCGACTCCACCCCCGAGACCAAACGCACTGACGACAAACTCGGTGGTGGCGAGGTGACCGGTTGGAGCATGTCGGCTTCCGGTCTGGCGGGAGTCTGGGCAACCGGTAATACGCGCGAAGAAATCTTTGCGGCCTTCCAACGCAAGGAGGTCTATGCCACCACCGGTACACACTTGCGGGTGCGCGTGTTTGCTGGCTGGGGTTTTGATGAGGGCGCGCTGGATGCCGTCGATTTTTCCGAACTGGGATATCGGCAGGGCGTTCCCATGGGTGGAGTCCTGTCGGCAGATAGCCGAACTGACGCCGGGCAGGCACCACAGCTGTTGATACGTGCCATGAAGGACCCGAATAACGCCAACCTTGACCGCGTTCAGGTCATCAAGGGTTGGGTTGATCAGGAAGGCCGGCAAAACGAGCAGGTATACAACGTCGCCTGGTCCGGTGATCGTCAGTTGGACGAGTATGGCAAGCTCCCCGCCGTGGGGAATACGGTTGATATCAACACGACGCACTACGATAACAGTATCGGGGAACCGGAATTGTCGGCCCACTGGACTGATGCTGATTTTGATGCCGACCAGCGCGCCTTTTACTACGTGCGGGTGCTGCAAATTCCGACACCTCGCCATTCACTCTACGATAGTGTCGCGCTGCAATCCCCGGTTTCCGAAGAGGGTCCGGCCACCGTGCAGGAGAGAGCCTATACCTCGCCGGTTTGGTATACGCCGGCTCGGGGTCAGCCATGACCCGCCGCATGCGTCATTCGCCAGTTAGCACTGACCATAAATAAAAAAACCTCCCGCTGTGCTCGACGAAGCTTTCTACGCAAATCAACGGTATTTCCCAGGAATGATCTCAAGCACTGGGTCGGTTCCAGCAGGGCTGCACTTGCAAGCAGAGTGAAAAGTCGCCTTATCCACAGTCTCATGCCAACCTCCGATTACGATGCGAGGGTAAACGAGAGGGGGCCTGGGGGCCAGCGAGGTAGGGGACAGAGTTAAGTCTGTCCCCATAGTACAAACCAGTGCCTATGTGAGATGATGCAGGGACTTCGATTACAAGCCCAGGAGACCCTCTTGAAATCAGTCATGGCGAAAATTAGCGCCTTCCTGACATCGCTGCGAATCTGGACCCTCAACCTGCTGACGCTGTTCATGCTGATCTACCTCGTGGTGGTGGTTGTTATGGTGATGCAGAAAATGCCAGATGCGGTGGACCCGCAGGGCAAGGTGCTGATCCTCAAGCCGGAAGGCCTTATCCTGGACCAAGAGGCCTACCCCTCGGAGTTCACTTTCCCGTTCAGCCTGCCGAATCAACAACAGATTCAAACCCGGGACCTCATCCGGCTGATACGCTCAGTCGCGGAGGATGAGCGCCTCACGGGGGTGATTATCGATTTCAGTGAGGCGGAGTTTGCTGGCCCAACCACCGCCCTGGAGATCGCGAGCGAGCTGGCTGCACTGCGCGCGTCTGGCAAACCCCTGATTGCATTCAGTGATGTACTGACGACCAGTTCATACCTGATGGCGGCCCAGGCCGAGGAAATCTATGTACATCCCTCGGGTGCCGTCTCGATCTCCGGCCTGGGAGGTTACCGGGATTACACCCGTGAGCTGAGCGACAAGCTCAAGATCACGATGCACAACTATTCCCAGGGAGATTTCAAGTCAGCGGTTGAGAGCCGTACCCGCAGCGATATGTCAGCGTCCGATCGCCTGCAGCGGGAAGAGCTCTACGCACCGATCTGGGCGACGATCAAAGCGCAGATGGCCGCAACGCGTGAACTGGACCCGGAGGTCTTCC